>JBARRE010000001.1:0-14167 GCA_049644065.1 Sedimentisphaerales bacterium
GTCGGTGGCAGAGTTACGATATTATCTTCCATGCTGCGAAGTTTGACGGCGGCAGGAAGGTTGAAAATGCCCGTATTACCGTATGGCAAAATGGGATTTTGGTTCACAATGACGTCGAGCTGGAGAACAAAACCGGTGCCGGTCGGCAGGAAGGACCCGAGCCCGGACCGATATTGCTGCAGGAGCACGGCAATGAGGTCTGGTTCCGTAATATCTGGATTGAGCCTTTGTGAGGAATTTCCGGAACCGGCTCACGGGCATGGCCGGGAAAGGATCGAAGGCTTCATAGTCTTAAAATTTGAATTGCACTACGATTGCCGCAGGCTATAATGCCGTGAGGCGTTGACTCTAATGGAGCGGTGCATTTTACAGAAATCTTCAATATTCTGAAAAGGAGAATGAAAAATGGCTAGACCTGTAACACTTTTTACCGGCCAGTGGGCGGATTTGCCACTGGAAGAAATCGCAAAGAAGGCGGCAAGCTGGGGCTACGTCGGATTGGAGCTGGCCTGCTGGGGCGACCACTTCGAGGTGGATAAGGCCCTTGAAGATGACGGCTACTGCAAGGCCAAACTCGCTCTGCTGAAGAAGCACGGCCTTGAGGTATTCGCTATCTCGAACCATCTTGTAGGCCAGGCTATCTGCGACAACATCGATGAACGCCATAAAGCAATTTTGCCCGCGGATGTCTGGGGCGACGGCGATCCTGAAGGCGTTCGCAAGCGCGCTGCAGAAGCGCTCATCAAATCAGCCAAAGCCGCCAGGAAGCTCGGCGTAAAGGTCGTTAACGGCTTCACCGGCAGTTCGATCTGGCATATGCTGTACTCGTTCCCGCCGGCCTCGCCGGACATGATCGAGGCGGGCTACACCGATTTCGCCAAGCGCTTCAAACCCATCCTCGATGCCTTTAAGGCTGAGGGTGTCAAGTTTGCCCTGGAAGTGCATCCTACGGAGATTGCTTTTGATATCGTCTCGGCGCAGCGGGCAATCGATGCCGTAAAAGGGCATGAATCCTTCGGCTTCAATTACGACCCAAGCCATCTCGGCTACCAGGGTGTGGACTACGTAAAGTTCATCCGCACTTTCAGCGACCGTATCTTCCACGCTCACATGAAGGATGTCTGGTGGAACCACGGCGACGGCACAGTTGGTGTCTTCGGCGGTCATACCGAATTTGCCGACCCTCGCCGCTACTGGGACTTCCGCTCGATCGGCCACGGCGATATCAACTTCGAGGAAATCATCGTTGCTTTGAACGATATCGGCTATCAGGGCCCGCTTTCTGTCGAGTGGGAAGACAGCCGAATGGACCGAGAGCACGGTGCTGCAGAGGCCTGCGAGTTCTTCAAGAAGGCCGACTTCAAGCCGTCTCAGATTGCCTTCGATGCTCAGTTTGACAAATAATCCGGATAAAACCGTAGGGTGGGGCTTGCCCCACCTCGAACAAGGCCAAGGGCTATGATCGGTGGGCTAAAGCCCACCCTACATAGATTAAGAGAGAGTTGATCATGACCAATGGGAATCGTATCAACCGGCGGCAGTTTATCACAAGGGCGGCCGGCACTGCTATGGGGGCAGTGAGTTTCCCACACATCATTCCATCGTCGGCTCTTGGACAGGCCGGCAACGTGGCGCCGAGCAATCGGATCACGATGGGCTGTATCGGCGTAGGTGGCATGGGCACAAATAATATGAGGGGATTTATGTCCAATCGCGATGTGCAGGTCGTAGCTGTCTGTGACGTTGTAAAAGCCAGCGACCAGTTCGGGCACTGGTATAAAAAAGGATGGAAAGGTTCATGGTTTGGACGGGAACCTGCACAGAGTATTGTAGAAGAACACTATGCCGGCCGGAAAGAATCCGGCACCTTTAAAGGATGCTCTGCTTATCTCGATTTTCGCCGGCTTCTGGCCCGAGACGACATTGACGCTGTCTGTATTACTACCCCTGACCACTGGCATGCCATACCTGTGATTATGGCGGCAAAGGCCGGCAAGGATATTTACTGCGAAAAACCGTTGAGCCTGACAATCGCTGAGGGCCGGGCCATGGTCGAGGCCATCCGGCGCTACGGTGTTGTTTTCCAGACAGGCAGTCAACATCGATCCTCTGATCAACATTTACGTTTTATCTGCGAACTGATACGTAACGGGCGAATCGGTGAGCTGAAAAGAATCGTTGTATTCCTCGGCGGCAGCAGCATCCACGGTCCCTGGCAGCCTATGGGCGTGCCTAAGGATTTTGATTACAATATGTGGCTCGGTCCCGCTGCCTGGGCGCCGTATCACGAAGACCGATGTCTTTACAGCTTTCGTTACATTCTTGATTATTCGGGTGGTGAAACGACGAACACAGGTGCGCATAGTTACGACATAGCCCAATGGGCCAACGATACGGAACACACCGGGCCGGTGGAGATCGAAGATTTAGGTGCTGAGTTTCCCACAGATGGCCTTTACACTGCGCCAAATAAGATTCACTTCCGGGCCAGATACGCCAATGGAGTAGAGCTGATTAGCCAGCCGTTTGGTCGTGGCGAGATACAGCGCTTCGTGCGTTTTGAGGGTAGCGAAGGATGGATTGATGCTGGTTGGGGGATATTTCGAACTCATCCGGAGTCGCTGAAAACATCTGTGATAGGACCGAATGAAATTCATCTCTATAAGAGTAATGATCACAAGCGAAATTTCCTCGATTGCATCAAGACGCGGCACGAGCCGATAACGCCTGTGGAAGTCGGTCATCGCTCGGCCAGCGTCTGCCACCTGGCAAATATTGCCATGCTGCTTAAGGAGAAATTACGCTGGGACCCGGACAAGGAGCGATTTGTCAATAACGAGCAGGCAAACCGTATGCTGAGCAAACCGATGCGGAGCCCATGGCGCCTTTAGGATTTACTATTTATTATTTACTATTGATTATTGGGAAGTAGAGGCATTTATGATAAAGAGAAAAGAAATGAGCCGGCGGCGATTCATTAAAAGGGCTGTTGGTACCGCCGCGGCGTCTGTGACCTTTCCGTACATTGTTCCTTCGTCTGTATTAGGTCAAGCTGGCAATACTGCGCCGAGCGAGCGGATTACGCTGGGCTTTATCGGTACGGGCAAGCAGAGCAAGCATCTGATGAGGTCTTTTCTGAATTCTCCCGGCACACACGTTGTCGCCGGCTGCGATGTTGACAAACTCAAGCTCGAACGCGGCAAGAAAATTGTCGAAGATCACTATGCCGGCAAAAATGGCGGCTCATATAAGGGCTGCGAGACGTACGGCGATTTTCGCGAACTGCTTACCAGGGACGACATCGATGCGGTCGTGATTGCCACGCCGGACCACTGGCATGCTATCACGGTCATTCAGTCGGCCGAAGCCGGTAAGGACATCTATTGTGAAAAGCCACTTTCGCAGACCATTGCCGAGGCAAGGGCCATGGTTAATGCAGTCAGACGCTATGGCAGGGTCTTTCAGACGGGCAGCATGCAGCGCTCGGATTGGCATTTCCGCCTTGGCTGTGAATTGGTCCTTAATGGTTATATCGGAGAACTAAAACATGTGACCGTCGGTGTTGGCGGACCCGCCGGAAACCCGCCGCTTCCCGCCCAGCCGGTGCCTGATTACCTCGATTGGGACATGTGGCTCGGGCCGGCGCAGTGGAGGACTTATAACTCGGAACTGTCCCCGCACCTGAGTTGGGACGGCTTTCCTAATTGGCGCAATAACAGCCGTTTCGGCGGCGGCGGCATGACCGACTGGGGCGCGCATCATTTCGATATCGCCCAGTGGGGCATGGGAATGGATGAGAGCGGCCCGGTTGAAATTATTCCACCGGACGGCAAAGATTACAAGGTGCTCACCTATAAGTACGCCAGCGGCGTTACGATGACGCGTGATAAGGCAAACGGGGTTTTATTCACCGGCACCGAAGGCGAGGTTGAAACCAATCGCGGGCATCTGCGCACCGTGCCTGAGAACCTCAAGAATAAACAGCTCGGCCCTAATGAAATTCATCTGTACGAATGCAGGAACCATTATACCGACTGGCTGGATGCTGTACGCAAGCGCAGCAAGCCGATTTGCGATATCGAGACCGGCTGCCGTTCTGTAAGCGTTTGCCATTTGGGCAATATCGCCTATAAGCTTGGCCGGCCGCTGAAGTGGGACCCGAAACGTGAAGTGTTTGTCGGAGACACCGGAGCGAACCGTTTACTTTCACGACCCATGCGCAGTCCATGGCACCTTTAACATTTACTATTTATTATTGACTATTGATTATTGGGAAGTAGAGACGTTTTATGATAAAGAGAAAAGGCATTTCCCGGCGTCGATTCCTGAAAAATGCAACCGGAATTACTGCCGGTGCGATTGCATTTCCATATATTGTTTCTTCATCGGCATTGGGTAATGCCGGCAATGTAGCCGCAAGTAACAGAATCGTGATGGGTTGCATCGGCATGGGCGGCATGGGAACCGGGGACATGCGTGGTTTCCTTAGTAAGAAAGAGGTGCAGGTCGTGGCCGTCTGCGATGTCGATAAGAGCCAGCGCGACAAGGCCAAGAAGAACGTTGACGAGAAGTACAAGAACAACGACTGCAAAACGTACCTGGATTTTAGGGAAGTAATCGCATGCGATGATATCGATTCACTGTCGCTGGCGATGCCGGACCACTGGCATTCAATTCCTGCCGTAATGGGCGCTGCCGCCGGCAAGGATATCCACGCGCAAAAGCCGCTGGCCCGCACGATTGCAGAAGGGCGCGCTATCTGTGACGCTGTCAAGCGTTACGGCATCATCTGGCAAACAGGAAGTCAGCAGCGCTCAGAGCGGGATTTCCATCGCGCCTGCGAACTGGTTCGCAACGGGCGCATCGGCAAGGTCACTCGAGTCGAGGTCGGCCTGCCGACCGGAGGCGGCTCCGACAATAAACCCATCCAGCCGGTGCCCGAAGGTGTGGACTGGGATTTCTGGCTTGGCCCGGCTCCCTGGGTGCCGTACAGAGGCATCATGCACTGGGACTGGCGATGGATGATGGACTACTCCGGCGGACAACTGACCGACTGGGCGGGTCATCATATCGACATCGCTCACTGGGGTCTGGACGTGGAGCGCACCGGACCGGTCGAGATCGAAGGGTCAGGTGTCTATCCCAGGGACGGCATCTACGATGTGCCGATGGAGTACAAATTCACCTGCAAATACGCCAACGGAGTTGTTATGACCGTCGCCAATAACAAGCAGATTCCGCAGGGCACAAAATGGTACGGAGAATCGGGTAAGTGGATTTATGTCAAACGCGGCAAGCTCGATGCGAATCCTGCGAGCATTCTGAAAGAAGTCATCGGCCCGGATGAAATCAAATTATACCGAAGCCGGGACCACAGGCAGAACTTCCTGGACTGTATCAAGAGCCGCAAAGAGACAATTGCCCCGGCAGAAATTGGTCACCGATCTATCAGTATCGGGCTATTGGGTGAAATCGCGATGCTCACCGAGAAAAAATTGCAGTGGGACCCGGATAAGGAGATATTCCTTAACAATGAGCAGGCCAACCGGATGCTCTCTCGTCCGATGCGCAGTCCCTGGCACTTATGAAATGATTATTGACTATATACTATTGATTATTAAGGAGTAGAAAAATGAAAAAGGGGTCAAAATTTATCAATGCTGCTTTGCTGGGCCTCTGGTGTTTGTCGGTGCTTATGAGTCCTTTGCAGGCGGCCTCGCCAGAGAAGCTGCGCGACCTGACGGCCGAAGAAGTACAGAAGATAGAAAACGCGGTTCCAAAGCAGGCGACTGTGAAGTCCGCCGAGCCCCGGAAACTGCTGGTTTTCTGGCTGTGCGAAGGTTTCTTCCACACGTCAATCCCTCTGGTTAACAAAGCGATCGTACAGATGGGCGAGACAACCGGGGCCTACGAGACTGTCGTGACAAACGATATGTCCATTTTCAAGCCGGAGAATCTGAAACAGTTCGATGCAATCTGTTTCAATAACACGACCGGGCTTAAATTCAACCCGGCAAAGACGCCCGAGCTGTGCAAGAGCCTGATGGATTTCGTCAGGGGCGGAAAAGGCATAGTTGGAATTCACGCTGCGACCGACAACTTCAACGAGTGGCCCGATGCGCAGGAAATGATGGGCGGAAAGTTCACCGGTCATCCCTGGGGCGGCGGCGGAACCTGGGCGATTAAAATCGATCAGCCGGACCATCCGCTGATGGCTGCGTTTAAGGGAAAAGGATTCAAAATCAACGATGAGATTTACCGGACGGATCCGCCGCTCTATTCAAGAGATAAGCAGCTCGTTTTGATGAGTCTCGATATGAGCGACGAGACCACCCGGAACGTCAATGGATTTAAACCGACGGATGTCGATACCGGCACAGGCTGGATCAGGACATGGGGAAAAGGACGTATATTTTATTGCTCGTTGGGGCATAATGACCATTTGCTTTGGAATCCGGCGATTTTGCAGCATTATCTTGACGGAATTCAATTTGCATTTGGTGACTACAAAGTTGATACAAAGCCAAAACCTAACGTTAGTTCAGGAAAGGGATCAGAGATGGCAGAATTACAGGAATTACTGGGGAAAGTAAAAACGTATGATTGGGGTCAAAGCCGTTTGGCGCTGACCGAGGTAAGCGAAGCTGTAAAGAAAGCGCATGGCAACAAGGCTGAGTTGGCAAAGGTTGAAACGGCCCTTCTGGGAGTGCTCGATTCGGATGCAACGCGTGCCGGCAAGCAGTTTGTCTGCAGGGAATTGAGCATCATCGGCACCGAGCAATCCGTTCCCACGCTTGCTAAAATGCTTGTCGACGACGAGACTTCCGATATGGCGCGATATGCGCTGGAGCGGATCCCCGGCTCGGCGGTCGATGAAGCTTTGCGAGGCTCTCTGAGGAAAGCAAGAGGCAACGTAAGAATTGGTATCATCAACTCGTTGGGGCAGCGTCGTGATAAGGGAGCCGTTCGCAATTTGAGCAGAATTTTAGGCAGACCTGATCAGGAAACCGCGACTGCCGCTGCCGCCGCTCTTGGCCAGATTGCCGATTCGCAGGCCGCCGAAGCGCTGGCCGAGGCAAAAAATAAAGCCGAAGGTAAGTTACTAATGGTAGTGTTGGATGCCTATTTAAAGTGTGCAGATCAGCTTGTTGCCGACGGTGATAAGATTAAGGCTATGGCCATCTACAAGGAGCTTCAGAAGGAAGGCACGGCCAAGCCGATTCGCACTGCTGCGCTGACAGGTATGATCAACGCTGCCAAATAGTAAGAATAAGACATGAAAACTAATTGCACGATTTGCAGCGCAATAGCTGTTATGCTTTTGTGCTCTTATGCTGTTTGTTTAGGTGGTGTCGAGGGCGTCTCGCCCTCGAATCGCGGGCAGGATGCCCGCGACACGGCTGCTGATATCGTTCTGGATATTCTCCGGAGCGACGACCAGGAGATGCAGGCCGCGGCCATAGCGATGGTTAAGGAGATGCCGGGGACTGAGGTAACCAAGGCCCTGGCCAAAGAGCTGCCGAATCTTTCGGCGAAAAGTAAGGTGCAGCTTTTATCCGCCCTTGGCGACCGTGGCGATGTTGCCGCCCGGCCGGCGGTTGTTGCCGCTGTGAAGTCTGAAGACCAGTCCGTTCGAGTCGCCGCTTTAAGAGCATTAGGCCAGTTGGGCGACGATTCGAGCGTTGAGTTATTGGCGCAGGCGGCGGCCGACGCTAAGGGCGCCGAGCAGAAAGCCGCTCGCGACAGCTTGTATCGCTTACGCGGCCCGAACGTCGATAAGGTCATTCTGGCGGCTATCCCAAAGGCCGAGGCCGAAACAAAAGTCGAGTTGATCAGCAGCGTGGGCCAGCGCAATATCACGGCAGGCGTTGCTACTTTGCTGGAGACGGCGAAGGATTCCGACCGCAAAGTCCGAACCGGGTCGCTGAGGACTTTGAAGGTTGTCGCCGGGCCGGAACATTTGTCGGTATTGGTCGAGCTTCTGATTAAGGCCAAAAGCTCATCCGACCGCACCGAGGCCCAGAAGACAATCGCCGCCGTCGCTCACAGAATCGCGGACAAGAACCGCCAGGCTGCAAGCGTTTTAACTGCGCTGTCATCGGTGAAAGAAACCGCGGCCCGATGCTCTTTGCTGAATGTACTCGGCAGGATAGGTGATAACAGCGCTTTGCCCGTACTGACTGCCGCGCTTAAGGACGAGAACGTCGAGGTTCAGACCGCTGCGATTCGCGCGCTGGCGGACTGGCCGACGCCGGAGCCGGCGACCGGGCTGCTGAAAGTCGCGGAGAGTTCCGGCAACAAAGTGCACCGAATCCTGGCTCTTCGCGGATTTGTTCGCCTGCTTGGGCTTGTGAGCGACCGGTCGGCCAGCGAGACGATTGAGATGTACAAAAAGGCCATGAGCCTGGCGCCGGATGCAGGCGAAAAGAAAAAAGTGCTGTCGGGACTGTCCAATACGAAATCTCTCGCGGCGCTGCAGATGGCGGCGGGCTATCTCGGCGATGAGTCTTTGTTCGTGGAGGCGGGAGCTGCCGTGATTAATATCGCCGGCGGCATTTATGCGGATTATCCCGGGCAGGCGAAGGACATGCTGAATCAGATTATAAAGACGACGAAAAGTGATTCGCTGCGTCAGCAGGCGCAGGAATTGATAAATAATATCGAGCAGGATGAGGAAAAATAATGGTTCCAGACATAGAGAAGAATGACAAAAGGTATCATTTTCTTATTAACGGTTGGAGGATTATCACTTTTGTGTCGTTTTTGATTTTTCCTTCGCTTTTGTCTTTGTCTGTTGGTTCGCAGTCGAGTGTTGCGGTCATTGAGGCAAAAAAGACGATGGAGCGTGCCGATCCTTTTATGGGTGACTGGAAGGGGGGCTGGGAACTCGATAACGAAGCCGATTCGGGGTCGTTGGTAGCACAGGTCATAGCTCTGGGTAAAGGACAGTACAGGGCCGTGTTATCGAACGAGTTTGATACACGCCGGGAGCCTATAGCGGTGCTTGATGGGCGGCGCGATGGTGCGGCTGTCAACTTTGCCGGACGAACCGTGCTTAGCGATAGCGGAACCGAACTTGAAATCCAGGCTGCGATTAAAGACGGTGAGTTCAGCGGCAGTTTCAAGGGGGACCAATTCGGCAAATTTGCAGTGAGTAAAGTGATTCGGCTTTCGCCTACGTTGGGGGCCAGGCCTCCGGACGATGCGGTTGTGCTGTTTAACGGCAAAGACTTCAAAGAGTGGAAGCATCCGAATAAGAAAGAGGACGAGGATAAGGTAAAATGGGAACTTGTTGACGGTGCGATGAAGGTCAAGCCCCGCACCGGTTCGATCATAACAAGAAAGCAGTTTACCGATGTCAAGCTGCACATAGAATTTCGCACCCCGTTTATGCCCGAAAAGCGCGGACAGGGCCGCGGCAACAGCGGGGTATATCTACAGGGCCGGTACGAGGTGCAGGTGCTCGACAGCTACGGCCTTGAGGGCCTGGACAACGAGTGCGGCGGGATTTACAAAGTAGGGCCGCCTCTTGTGAATATGTGTGCACCGCCGAGACAGTGGCAGACTTACGATATTACTTTCCGCGCACCGCGATTCGACGGCACCGGCAATAGTATCAATAAACCCACTTTGACGGTAGTCCATAACGGCGTTAAAGTGCATGACAAGACTGAGGTGCTGGGATCGACAACTGCGTCACTGGGCGGCAAGGCTTCCGAGCCCGGCGGGATATACCTGCAGGACCACGGCAATGCTGTGGAGTTCCGTAACATTTGGCTGATTGAATTATAGCTGATCGAATCGGTTAGCTATCGATTTTGGTCTTGAACAGTTCAAAAAATAACGCTTGTTTATTAAAGGATAACAATTATGAAAGAGAAAAAAATGATTGAAAAGAAGAACAAGAACATCTCTCGACGTGAGTTCATGGGCGGCGCTGCGGCAGCGATGGCGTTTACGATAATACCGAGCCACGTTCTGGCCCAGCCGCCGAGCGAGAAGTTGAATGTCGCCGCTATCGGCGCCGGGGGCATGGGCGCAGGAAATACCAGGGCCGCCGCATCTGCCGGTGCGAATATTGTTGCGTTGTGCGACGTCGACTGGGCAAAAGCGGAGGAGAGTTTCAAGAGATTCCCCGATGCCAAAAAATACAAAGACTTTCGCAAGATGCTGGATAATGAGAAGAGCATTGAAGCTGTGATTGTCGCGACGCCCGACCACTTTCATACCGTCGCTGCTATGGCGGCGATGAGGCGGCGCAAGCACGTTTACGTGCAGAAACCGCTGACCCGCCTCGTGTCAGAGGCCCGTGCCCTAACAGAGGCGGCCCGCAAGTACAAGGTCGTTTCGCAGATGGGCAACCAGGGTCACTCCCATAATGGCGTTCGCGACATCTGCGAATGGATCTGGGCCGGCGTGATCGGCGAAGTTAAGGAAGTTCACGCCTGGACCAACAGGCCTGTCTGGCCGCAGGGAATCGACCGGCCCAAAGAGGTGCATGATATTCCCAGTACAATGGACTGGGATCTCTGGATTGGCCCGGCGCCCATGCGTCCTTACAACAGGTGCTATGCGCCGTTTGCCTGGCGCGGATGGTGGGATTTCGGCGGCGGTGCTCTGGCTGATATGGCTTGCCACGTGCTGGACCCTGTTTTCTGGGCGCTGAAGCTCAAGTACCCGACCAGCGTAGAGGCGAGCTGTACTCCGGTCAATAAGGAGACGTACCCGCTGGCTTCGGTCGTTCACTATCAATTCCCGGCCCGCGAAGGCATGCCGGCGGTGAAAGTGCACTGGTATGACGGTGGGCTCAAACCCGAGCGGCCGAAGGAGTTGGAGCCGGGACGCCCGCTGAATCAGGAATCGAGCAACGTGCTTTTCATCGGCAGCAAGGGAGTGTTGCGCTGCGGTGAGTATGGCGGCAGCCCGCAACTGATTCCGTATGATCGCATGCGTGAGTTCTCTAGGAACAAACCGCCGCAGACGCTAAAGCGAATTAAAACCAGCCATGAAGGTAACTGGATCGAGGCCTGCAAAACAGGCGGCAAGGCCACCTCGAACTTCGACTATTCCGGACCGTTCACTGAGATGGTCACGATGGGCAATCTGGCGATTCGCCCGGAGAACGTCGGAAAGAAGCTTCTATGGGACGGCGAGAACATGCGCGTCACCAACGATGAAGGAGCCAACGATTTCGTGCAAATGCATTACCGCGATGGCTGGTCGCTCGATATGTAAGAAATTGCAGACCGAGGGCGGCAGAAGAGATTTACGATTTATTAAGATGAGGAACATTGTTATGGAAAACCAGGGAGAATCGAGCGAGCAGCAGAAGATTAAGATCTCTCGCCGTGACTTTATGGGTGCTGCGGCGGCTGTTGCGGCTTTTACGTTCGTTCCGAAGCGCGTAATGGCCGGTTCGGCAGGTAATAAGCTCAAGATCGCCGGCATCGGTGTCGGTGGTCGCGGCTCCGGCGATATGAAAGCGGTTGAAAGTGAAAATATTGTCGCCCTGTGCGATGTGGACTTGGACAGAGCTAAGGGAACAATCAAAAGATACCCCGACGCCAAGGTTTACCGCGACTTCAGAAAGATGCTGGACAAGGAGGCCGGGAACATCGATGCAGTGGTCATCGGTGCTCCGGACCATATTCATGCTCCCGCTGCTATCAGGGCAATGAAGATGGGCAAGCATGTGTATTGTGAAAAACCGATGGCCCACACAATCTTCGAGGCCCGTGAGATGACAAGAGTTGCCAAAGAGACAGGTGTTGTTACACAGATGGGCAACCAGGGTCACGGCGGCGAAGGTTTGCGTTTGTACCGGGAATTCATCCATGATGGAGCGATCGGAACGGTTCGCGAAGTTCACGTCTGGAGTGATCGAGCTGGTACCGCCGAGAGGCCGTGGTGGCCTCAAGGTATTGATCGGCCGAAAGGAAGCGCGCCCATCCCTGAAGGTCTCGATTGGGATCTTTGGCTTGGTCCCGCCCGCTGGCGACCCTACGCAAAATTTCCCACGAGAAAGGGACTCGGATCCTACTGCCCGTTTAACTGGCGTGGCTGGTGGGATTTCGGTTGTGGTGCTATCGGCGATATGGCGGTGCACAACGCGGACCCGGCGTTCTTTGCGCTGGATCTGGATGCCCCGATGGCGGTCGAGGCTGAAACCAGTGAGGTCAACGATGAGACGTTGCCCGTTTCGAATATCATTCGGTTTGAGTTCCCAGCCAGGGGAAATCGGCCTGCTGTTAAGATGACCTGGTACGATGGCGGCAAACTGCCACCGAAACCGGCTGAATTGGAAGGGCGTCGCATGGACGGCAATGGGATTCTCTTTGTAGGCGATAAGGGCAAGTTGCTCGGCCCAAGTCACGCCGGTGCGCCGCGACTCATTCCGGAATCCAGGATGAAAGAGTACGGCAGACCGCCCAAAACGCTGCCGAGGTCACCGGGCCATCACAAAGAATGGATAGAAGCTTGCAAGGCGGGCAAGCCCGAGGATGCGAAATCCGGATTCTGGTATGCCGGACCGTTCACTGAGTCGCTACTCGTCGGTAATCTGGCGGTACGGTTGAAGAAACGTGTCGAGTGGGACTCGAAAACGATGCGCTCGCCGAACTGTCCCGAAGCGGACAATTATATCACCAAGTTTTATCGCGCCGGATGGACGTTATAATTAAGTGATTAGTAAAATTCGAAAGGTCCAGGAGAGGTCTTCTTATGAAAGACTGTGGAAAGTCGGACGAAAAAATTACGAGACGTGATTTTATGAATTCAGCAGCGGCGGTAGCTGCTTTTACAATTGTTCCACGAGAGGTTCTGGGTGGGCCGCGCCATATCCCACCCAGCGAAAAGCTAAACATTGCCGGCGTGGGGATCGGCGGTCGAGGGGCCGGTGATCTTCATGAAGTCGGCCGCGAGAATATTGTCGCCCTCTGTGACGTGGATGACAAGTACGCTGCGAACGTGTATAAAAGCTATCCCAATGCTAAAAAGTATCATGACTTCCGCAAGATGCTGGATAAAGAGAAGAACATCGATGCGGTGGTTATTGCTACGCCGGACCATACGCATGCCGTTGTTGCCGCCACAGCAATCAAAATGGGAAAGCACGTCTATTGCGAAAAACCGCTGGCCCATTCGGTTTACGAGGTTCGCAAGTTGACCGAGGCTGCTCGCGAGGCCGGCGTCGCAACCCAGTTGGGCAACCAGGGTCAGGCATCCGAAGAGACGCGCTTAGCGTGCGAATTTATCTGGGACGGTGCGATCGGCCCGGTTCGAGAGGTCCATTCGTGGTGCAACAGGCCTATCTCGCCCCGAGGTATTGATCGGCCGAAAGAGACGCCGCCTGTGCCGGAGACTTTAAATTGGGACTTATGGCTCGGCCCGGCTCGGCAGCGACCTTATCATCCGTGCTACCTGCCGTTCTCGTGGCGCGGCTGGTGGGATTTTGGAACGGGCGTATTGGGCGATATCGGCTGCCATCAGCTTGTTTCGATTTTCAGGGCTTTGAAACTTGGGTACCCGACGAGTGTCGAGGCATGCTCCAGCGGTGTAAATTCCGAGACGGCGCCTCTGGCCTCGATTGTTCGCTATGATTTTCCCGCCCGTGAGGGGATGCCGCCGGTAAAGCTGACTTGGTATGACGGCGGATTGATGCCGGCCCGGCCGGAAGAGCTTCAAGAGGGTCTGCGTTTCGGCAACGCCGATGACAATTTATTTATCGGTGACAAAGGCAAGATGCTCGGCCACAGGCTGCTGCCGGAATCGAGGAGCAAAGAATACGGCAAGCCGCCGAGGATTCTGCCCCGTTCGCCCGGACACCACAAGGAGTGGATTAACGCCTGCAAGGGCGGCGAACCGGCCGGCTCCAATTTCGACGTCGCAGGACCGCTCACCGAGGTGGTCTTGTTGGGCAATGTTGCCTTGCGCATGGGCCAGCAGTTATATGAGAAGGGTCTGAAGTTGTATTACGACGGCCCGAATATGAAAGTCACGAATTTACCCGAGGCGAATAAATATATCCACAACGAATACCGGGAAGGTTGGACAATGTAATTTTCGATTTACGATTTACGATTTGAGATTCAGAGAGGAACACTCCAATGAAAAACAGGGAAAAACCAAACCAAAAACATAACTGCAAGATATCGCGGCGTGATTTTAT
>JBARRE010000002.1:0-4311 GCA_049644065.1 Sedimentisphaerales bacterium
GGCTCATAGTGGTCCCAATTCACCGAGGTGCCGGTTCTGGGTAGAGAACCGATGTGACGGGAGCCGCCAAGGCTCGCGGCGTCATCGGCTGCCTCTGCTTCGATCTTGCCGTAAATGATGCCGTCCAGGCGATTGTCATGGGATTGTATCTTCAAATGTGCGCTGATAATCTCAGTACCCTGTGGGATATTCACATTTCGGAAAACCATGCCGGACATGTAATATGGCGGCCCCCCGAACGAGGAAAGGCCGGCCCGAAGGTAATCGCCACTCAAGTTCTGGAGATCATCGTTGGAAGCATAGCCGTCATCCTCACTTGAGGAGATCTGGCCTTCTATCGTTATGATATCGACGACGGTAAAACTCCACACATCACCTTTATGTATCGTCCAGCCGTCCACCTCAACATCATCGACGCGCCAGTAATATGTTTTGTCCAGAATAAGACCCTCCGGATAAAGACCTCCGGGAAGACCAACATTAAAATATGTTGCAGTCTGGTTACCCTGAAATGTACTCCCGGCTCCTGTATCTACGTCGTCAAAATTATCGCCGAAATAAACATCATGTGAGACTGCACTTGCTCCCGGAGACCAGTTCAGTTGAGATAATTCTTGTCCCACAAAAGCTCCTGTATGCGGAATAGGAACACTGGCCTTTTCTGGATAAGCGTAGATCGGAACGGTGATACCTTCCGTGTAAGCAAGAAAGTCTACATCTATGGCTCCGCTCTGCGGTGTGGCGCCGACACCAAGAGAAATATAGCTGTCTTGGAAATCGGAGCCAGTACCGGCCGTAACATCGAACTCTATCGGTGTGGACGAGCCATCTACATAGATTTTGACCTTGTGGGTGCCGCCTCCGCTTGTATCGATCCGGATAGTAATCCAGAACTCGTGCCAGACCGTCAGGTCGGTTATCTCCAGGATATTTACCATACCCGGATCATAGCCCTGAAGGTCCACGGCATCCGTGGGTGACGTACCATTAAGTTTATTCATGGTCAGCCCACCAGTCGAGAGTTCGTAAGAATCCGAGGCCATAGACAAGGCGAAGGAGATAAGCTTGTTACCGTACGGCTGGCGGATACCAAAGTTATCCTTGCCGCCATCATGCCCTAAGTATCCATCACCACCAGTCGGCCATGGATAGGGATAACTACCTCCAGGGAGAAAGAGACTATCCAACGGGGGCGTTGTGGATAAACGGGCACGGAATGAAATGGTTACGCCGTCATCAAGGATGGTATCTGCGAGCGCTCCGATATCATTCGTGATGCTATGACCAAATAAAATTTTCCGGTTGCTTGGATCGCCCAAGCCATAATTTCTGGGATCTCCTGTATCCTGCAAACGCACGAAAGTCACGTTACCATCGCTCAGGATATTAACACCACCCGGTCTGCCAGAGCCGATTTCTGTCTCGTCCCACTGGTCTGAGCCGTTATCATGGCTCCACGTTCCATCCAGCGCATTAAAGCCCGCTCCTGAAGCGGCCGAATCACCGGTATATATATATGTCCACCCCCCAGGAGGATCTTCATAATTGACACCTCCTACGGTTACGTCAGTACACAGACTCATTACTAAAATTAAATAAGCTAAATAAGTTAATTTCCCGCACATCATAATCCTCCTTAAAAGAGTTCAGACAATAAAAGACCGATAACAATCTTAAGCCTTTGCTACATTTCCAATCCTTGCACAATAAATGATTATTTACGACCTGAAACTTTCTCTTTTTTCTCAAAAAGTCAAACAGAAGCCGTCAATTGAAAATTACGCATCCGCAGTTGCTGTGAATTCTACATATACCAAACTTATCCTCTTCATGTCAAGAAAAATATTCCGTTGCGACTATATATTTTACACGTCATAGGAGACATAATCGCTTCTACGGCCTCACGGCAGTGCCGTCGCTCCTGCGCACAGGACTCCAATAGCCCGGATGGTCGGGCAGCGGGAATTTCGCGGCGAGTTCCTCGTCGATATCGACGCCGAATCCAGGGGCCTCGTTTACATACATGTAGCCATTCTTGACAGTGGGACTTCCTGGGAATACTTCCCTCGTTTTATCGTTGAAGCGGACGCCTTCCTGAATCCCGAAGTTCGATACCGCCAAATCGAGATGCGCATTGGCGGCGTGCCCTACCGGAGAGACGTCACCCGGACCGTGCCAGGCGGTGCGGACGTTGAACCATTCGCATAAGGCGGCGATTTTCCTGGCGACGCTCAGGCCGCCAATTTGTGAAATGTGCACGCGTATGAAATCGATGAGTCTTTCGGTTACGAGTCCCGTCCATTCATGAGGATTGTTGAACAGTTCGCCCATCGCTATCGGCACGCTGGTCTGCTGCCGGAGCAGTCTGAAATATCCGTTGTCTTCGGGTGCGAACGGATCTTCTATAAAGAAGGGGTGATATTGCTCCAACTGCTTTATCAGGTTTATTGCCTGGATCGGCGGTATCCGTTCGTGGATATCGTGCAGCAATTCGATTTCATCGCCGCAGGCTGTTCTGATGTGATCGAACATCTTAACCGTGGCCCTGACATAGGGTCCGGTCTCCATAAGAGAATCCGAGGACAGGCCAAATCCCGCTTCCTTAAAAGCAGGCGTCTTTGACAGGTGCGGCGAACCATACCCGCCGAGCTGTATCCTTATGTGCCTGAAGCCTTCTTCCATTGCCCTGCGGACGCTGCTTTCGGTCTGGGCAAAATCCCTGCCGCCGCAATGTGTATAACAATCGACCGCGAAGCGGCATTTGCCACCCAGCAACTGATAGACCGGCATGTTCGCACGCTTTCCTTTTATGTCCCACAGGGCCTGGTCCAGCCCGCTCAGGGCGTTGTTCAGGACGGGCCCGTTGCGCCAGTAGGAGCTGGTATAGGCGTTCTGCCACATGTCCTCTATGTTGTCGACGTCCCTGCCCTTCGCAAACGGATGGAGGTATTTATCGACGGCAGCGACGACCGGCAGAGGCCGCTGATTGAAGGTGGCGCATCCGAGGCCGTACAAGCCCGGCTCGCTCGTCTCGACTTTCACCACGCAGAGGCGTATGCGCTGCGGAGCGGTCAAGATGGCCTTGACATTGGTGATTTTCAAAGGAGGCAGTCCCTTCGTCGCCTTTGCATACTCATTTGCCATGGCCTCATCGCTTTTAGATACAATTCCCAGAGTGCCCGCCGCGATACCGAGGCCAAATCCCTTAATCAGGTTACGTCGATTCATTTTTATCTCCTTTATTTCTGAGCTACATTTTTACGGTCACTTTATGCTTTTTCCCGTTTGAGATTTCTGTTCCGCCTCTTGAAGCCGCTGCCACAGAACAGTAATATTGCGATCCTGCTTGGCTTTGGACCATTCGGCGGATTGCTTCTGAAAGAATCGGGGGAACTTCTTACGCACGGCGAAACGTTCCCTGGCCTGCTCCAGCGTCAGGCCCTCCTGCCGGGCCGCCCGAATTCCATCGAGCATCGTCTGGTAATAATCCCGTACATATTTAAGATCGTTGCGCGTGAGCACGGGGCTGTGCGAAGTAATCACACGATCGACCTTCAATCCTTCTTCGAGAAACGAGTTCAGCACGTCAATGTACCGCTGCACATCCTTAAGTTCCGCCCTTTCAGTTATGCCGGGCAAATGCCCTCGCAGGTAAACGATGGCCCCCGTGACCAGCACGCCCTCCTGAGGGATATAAATCAGAATATCGGACATGCTGTGCCCCTTTCCGAAATAGACCATTTCCAGCCGAAGGTCTCCCAGGTCAAGCGTGTACCTGTCGGAAAACATGACGGTCGGCTTTACTATTTCGAAACCTTCCTCCACGTCCTGCGTGTTTAATTCAAAGAACTTTATCTCGCCTTCTATCATCCTTCTCTGCAATCGACTGCCTTTGGCTTGCGGCAGCACGGCCTGCAAATTGCGAATGGTGGCGGCATTCCCATCGAGCGACTTGCGTTTCCATGTTTCGTCAACCTGCTTGTCGATGAGCCACTGCATGTCAGCGGGCAGATTGTCGTGGCCTATTATCACCACGTCTTTGAACAGGCAGTTTCCGCCGGCGTGATGCATGTGGGCATGAGTGTTGATAACATATTTCCAGTCATTCCGGCCCAATTCTTTTTCGAGCCTCTCCTTAACCGGCGCCATGATACGCGGCGACATTGCCGTGTCGATTACGGCAAGGCCTTTCTGCGATTTTATCGCCACGATATTCATCCTGCCGGTCCCAAGCCAGTAACCTATTATCACGCGATCGGAGAGTTTTTCTATCCTGACAAACTCATCCGAGCCGGGGCAGAGGCCCGATAT
>JBARRE010000003.1:0-1513 GCA_049644065.1 Sedimentisphaerales bacterium
CCCAAATTTACGCCTCTGCCCAAACGATTTTTCTCTCGGACTAACTCCAAGGCCCCGATCTGTGCGGTCCACCTACCCATTAACCGGATGAAGCCAAGAAGTTCCTTCTGTGAAAATGTCTCATAAAATCCTGCAAATAATGACATTACGATAAGCCATAATAAAAAACACGCACAAAAAACAAGAAGATGAAAGATTGTATTACCGATTAACACTGTTGTTTAGGCCACATCCCTATGGGACAGGGAGAAATAATAAATAGTAAATAATCAATAATAAATATCAAAGTCTCCTAATTCCTGCATTCCGTATTCAATTTGTTACATATTATACGAACCATTTTACAAAAAGTCGAGGATATTTTGAAAAAATCTCCTTGAGATGCCGCTGTCAAATAAATACCGAGTTTGTTATAACATGAATCACAGAGCATGCCAGCAGATTTCGCGTACGCTGAAACACAATACCAAATGCCACTCCAGCGGTCGCTCGTATGATAATGGCGCTGGCTACACCTGCTATGATGTCCTGGCCACCAGTCTCCTTCAAACCGACTCCGATGTGCCATAATCCACCAAAGGCAAAAGCCTGGAGCACAATGGCCCAGGATGGGCTCATAAAGAACCTTAGTCGAGTCTGTAGTGCTCCGCGAAAAAGGAACTCTTCAAAAAAACCATTCTGCAATGAGTTATGTATCAAGCGTCGTCCAATTCTGCCGAGAGTCAGTCGGCCCAGTGCGAATTGCAAAATCAACAGAACTGCCGGCACAAAGCACCAAAGAGCCAACACACGCCAAGTTCGATGTCCACGTTCGAATCCCAGCGAGCGAAAACGCGCGCCGAGAAGCAGAAGGATTGGAAGCGGCAAAAGGAAATACTTTGCAGGATTAGCCAACGCAAGATAGCCAACAATGTCTGGGCTGAAAAGTTGTTCGCCGAGCTTACCGAAAGCATTGATGATAGGTGTCCACAGGGGAATAGAAGCATGTCTAATCACCCCGTGAAACATGAGGCTTTGATAGCCTGTAATAACAATGAAGAATATGATAACTGCCACCTGTATCAGCAGGCCAACTCGCTTGGTACGCGATGGTTTTACTTCCGGCTGGGATTCTGGTTGTGTTAGAGCCACTGTGAACACACAGAAAACCAGGGTGAAGACCAAAAGACCAACGCACTTTACTACCCAAAGAACGTGACCAACTGCTAAAAGGTAGATTGCTGCTGTCGCCCAAATCGCGGCAAAGCACCACGCGGCTGGAGAACCGATTGCCGGCTTAATGGCCTTCTGGTAAAGCGAATGGATGCAGGCGAATACTGTTTTGTTCAGAATCATTTTATCCGATCACAATCTTCCTTTGATTCAGCTACTGGGCTTCTTCTTTTTCTTTCGTGCTACGGCCAAGGCGCGTTCGGCCCATTTGCCTAAAAGTTCCCGGTCCTCCAGGACATCGGCGGGAATTTCATAATATGACATGACGTATGTTTTTGTCTTCTCGGGAAACGGATTGAAG
>JBARRE010000004.1:0-16479 GCA_049644065.1 Sedimentisphaerales bacterium
TGCTTGCGGAACTAAGCAAGGCCAAACGGGCCTTCGCAACAACTTGCTCAGCCAGATGTGTCGATGGCCCGTCGATTCCGCCGATGACGGCCCAGACTTTGTGCACATAGGCCATGCGGGTCACTTCCGTGACGCCTGAGCCCCAGGGATTGTCCGACCAGCCTGCAACCAATCGAAACGGCAGACCGTTGTAGCCTCCGGCCCGGTTGGCTTGTTCAACGGCTAAGCAGGCCGCACTCCACATATCACCTCCTCGCGGGTCAGAAGGCGTGCTGGGGCCGAAGTATCCAATCAGCACTTCTTTGACATCAGTGGGAGAGCACTTCTCACGTCCCGGGCCGGCATAGTCTGTTTGACGAATTCTCAAGTCAGAAAAGACTACACGAGATGGACGCTTTTTGGAGTACGTGTCCCCTGTCCATATCATAGAAGACAGTGCGAAAAGTATGAAACTCGTATGGATAATCCTGGACATCTGTGTTTTTTGTCCTTTTGGATGCTTAACACTATCGTGTA
Source organism: Sedimentisphaerales bacterium (assembly GCA_049644065.1). GTDB lineage: Bacteria > Planctomycetota > Phycisphaerae > Sedimentisphaerales > Anaerobacaceae > JAFGPJ01. Next base: position 517 of record JBARRE010000004.1, read on the forward strand.
GCCGCCAGCGGTCGATTGACTCTGTCGCGAGGAGGAATATAGTCTCGCGGTATCTCAAGGTCTTCTCTGGAGTAGAACTTCCAGTTACCATTTTCCCATTTAGCCAGATATACGTCACCAACATCATCGAGGCAGGCACTCAGCATGATATCACCCGTTGCACCCCTGAAGGGCGTAGTCCTGTATGCCAGCACATCCCGGATTTTTGCCCGGTTGAGACCTGCCACCTGTACGGCCCAGATAAGCATATTCATGCCGTCATAAGCGTGAGAGGCGAACGTTTCCACCTCCTCTCCGAAGCGTTTTCTAAACGCCTCTTGGAATTCGTCGAGTTTTTTGCTTGGTCTGGTTGGATTCCAGGGATAGGTGCAGACGACCCCCTCGGCGTTGACGCCGGCGATTTCAACAAATTCGTGCGCAAGGCAGCGGTCACAGACAAAATATGGTTGTTCCATACCCATAGCACGCATTTGATTGAGAATGCGTGCACCTTCAAGGGCGTTGCCCCAATGGACGATTGCGTCCAGATTTTCTTTCTTAAGGCGTTCCAATTGTAAAGAGAAGTCCTCCATCCCCAAATCATAAGCCATTTCCAAAAGAATTGGATGGCCGAGACGCCGGCTTCCATCGAGGATTTCGCGGACGCCGAAGCGGCCATAACGGTTGCTGGCGCGGATAACACCAACCCGTTTTAATCCGAGCTTCCTGTACATGTAATCAACAAGCAGATAACCTTGCTGCCTGTCATCGCTGATGCAGCGAAAAACCCAGGGGATATTCGTTTCAATAAATGTTGGATCGGTATCGCCGGAATTTATCATAACAACTTCGGCCTTGAGTGCCACGCGGATGGCAATGTGGCTGTTGGCGCCATCAATAGTGCCAAGAATCGCCCAGACTTTGTCCTTATAAGCCATTTTGATGATTTCGTTGCCGGAGGCGCCCCAGAGCCCGTTATCATTGCTTATGACCAGTTCAAATGGGATATTACGCTTGAGATATCCTCCTTCGGCGTTTGCTTGTTCAATGGCGAGCCGTGCGCCCTGGAGCATCTTAATTCCCAATGGTTCCTCATGGCTTTTTCCGCCGGTAGCAACCGAGACGGTGGACATAATCGGACCGATGAAACCAAGCTTGACTGTCTCTATATCATTCGGCTCGGGTATGGCTCGGCCGGGGCCGGTGTATTCCATTTGGAGCAGGAAGTGCTCCTTGTATGGCTCGACATGTCGAAAGGGCTCGAAGTCCTGGGTCGTTTTTGCATAGTCCTCGTCTTCCCGCAAGCCAAGGTCGGGGACTTCATAGGCGCTGACAGCGTTGATTTTTCGAAGAACTTCGAGCATTTCAGTGTCAGCCTGTGTATCAGATTTGAGGTTCTCAGTCTTTCTCTCCTCTGGTCCGGCACAGGAGAAAACACCCAACATAAGGACTGCGAAAAGTAGAATCATATATCGCTTCATAGTATTAACCTCCTCTCAATTCAATTAAAAAAAGAGAATGCTCTTTCGGTTATTTTACCACATATGTATCTAATTTTCTACCTTTTTTTTCACATTTTCTGCCTTAGACATCGATCTGGCCTTTAATCCTTTATAATATCCGGAACCGATTGCCCATCCAACTCCTTTTGACGTCCCTACCCAGGCATCGTTGCCGTCAATTTCCACCCAGAGAGTGTAATTGTGGGGGATGCTCTTCGGCATATCAATAACTTCAAGAATTTCCTTATTTCGGCTGACAACCGCTTTGCCTCTGTGCGTATTGGGATCCATGGTATACGTTACCCATGTATCTGAGGGAAAATCAGTCAGCACGCCCAGGCCTTTATCGGTTGCAAACCATGCTTCATTAGCGTCGCGGCCCTTGACGGCATTACCGAAGTCGCTGGGCAGGCCCGTTTCATGAGAATACAGACCTCGCCAGTGCCGGCCATCGTAGCGGCTCATACCAAAATAGGTTGAGACCCATAGGATACCGTCTATGTAACTGTTGCCGGTGGTGATTACGTGAACTATACCATCGTCTCTATAAAGGTCTATCTCCATTTCACCATCCGGATCGAGATAATCTTTCCACGTTTCGGTCGCTATATCGAACTCCAGGACGCCGCTGCCCCAGATACCGAGATAGACTTTTCCGGCGTTGTAAGAGACGCCGTAGTTCCAGATCTCCTCCATCGGCGAATTTTTCTCCGTGTATATAGTCCACTCGCCAGTGATAGTGTTATACCTGCTTGCGCCGGCGGTGGTGGCTGCCCAGACATTGTCATTTTCAACCGCTACCCCATAAACCACATCGTTGACCATGCCGCTGTTTAGCTGGTGCCAGTGGTCGAATCGACCGCCGCTGAAGCGTGCAAGACCACCACCGAATAGCCCTATCCAGATCTCACCTGTTTTGGGATTGACGTCGAGGGCTGAGACTACTCGCCAGGGAAGACCGTCCTTTTCTTTCCAGCTTTTTATCTGTAGCGTTTTTTTGTCGATACGGGCCAGGCCGTCTTCGCTGCCTATCCAGACGTTCGAGGCATCTGCCTTTACAGCGAAAATATGGTCGTTAGGAAGACCGTCTCTAACAGTAAAATGCTTCCATTGGGTATAAACATAGGGCATTTTTGTGTCGCGGGCATCCTGCCCGCGATTCGAGGGCGGGACGCCCTCGACACGATCAGAGCGAGAGACGGACGTATCACCTGTTTGACCCTTTGCCTTGCAGGGTGTCGCAATCACAAGTAAAAACACCATGATAAGCTCTAATGCAGCTACGAAATATTTCATCAAGATTCCTTATATTTCAGCGCCTGTCAGCTACAACGTCTTGATATACTCTATCAAATCATTGAGCTGGTCCTTGGTCATATCATTTGTCACACCGTGCATATCATCCGGATTATACCTGGTCCATATTTCTTCGAGAGTTTCAGCAATTCCGTTGTGGAGATACGGAGCGGAATCATAAATATTATTAAGATGCGGCGTGTCAAAATGCGATTCATGGTCAAGCCAGAGCTTTGTCCCAATGTCGTGACGATTTCGGTCGGTGTAGAGCGGTGGACAGTGACATGTGACACACCTGTTTTCTTTCGGAATGACACGGCCATCATTAGCCATCATTCTTTCAAACATCTTTTTCCCACGGCGTTGTGCGTCCGTAAGCTCTGCTCCCAAAGGACGGTAACGATTCGATGGCCGAGGAATCGTACAAATATAGTTATCCAACGCGGAGAGTTCTTCAGGTGTAAATGGTTGAATCCGGGTAAAGAAAACTGAAAGGCGCGGTCCGCACTGCCTTTGCAGACTTGGATTGGTCCCTTCCCATTTGAATGGAGCTGTGTCGAGAATCCCCCTTAGTGTCCGATTATCCACGGGACAAACTCCAATCCCGTCCGGCTCTATGTCGTATGTAAGACCATCAATGTGCCCATCGGGATGGCAAGAGTGACATGAAAACTGGCGATGGAAGGTGATATTGGCACTGTGGAAAAGACGCTCACCATAGCGCACTTTTGTAATCACTTTATGGCCTCCAAGGTCAACCGTTCCAACCGCTTCGAGTTTATCCAGATCGATTACCGTCAAAGAGTCATCCAGTGCATTTGCGGCGAAGGCAGTTTTCCCGTCCGGGGTAATAAGAATGCCCCGTGGGCTGTGCTTCGTAGGGATGTGGGTGATGACAAATTCGGTAGGCTTGCCCATGTGATTCGGAAATACACGCTCGCGTTCATGAGCGGATGCGGCTTCAAGCATGGAAATAAGCTTTGGGACATCCACGACGGCGATGCGGTTTGAGCCGGAGCTTGTCACCAGGGCGAGCCTGCCGTCCGGCGTGATTGCGACATCTGCCGGATCGGGAAAACACGTGCCGGGCTCATCAAGGAGCACCTGATCCACACGGCCGTCCTTCCAGACGATTCCAAGTCCGTTAGTAATTGTCCAGCCCTGAAGCAGCCGGGTCATCGGGACAAGATTTTTCGTGCGGTTGAGTGTAATCAGGGCGAATTTGCCGCTTGGGTGCCAATCGACGCCCTGAAGAAGGTTTGCCGCCGGAATAACCACGCGGTCTTGTACAACCGTTCGAGCAGTATCAATGACAGTAACTTCAGACATCGATGCGGCGCGGAATTTCACAAAGCGCGAGAGGTTATTGGTAACATAGATGAGAGATCCGTCGGGGGAACGTGACAAAGACCAGGGGCTGCGACTTGCACTGAGACGTTTGATTTCTTTCAAAGTAGTCGTGTCTATCACTGAAATACTGTCTGCGGACGTATTGAGGACATATAAATGCTTTCCGGAAGCATCAGTCAGCACACCATGTGGTTCGTCGCCTACGGAAACGGTGGCGAGGACTTTGCGGGATGGCACATCGACAACAGCCACAGTATCATCAAGACGATTACTCATATAAGCTCTTGCCCCATCGGGGCTGAATGTTACGTCCGTCGGATGATGACCGACTGTTATCTCAGCAACTTTTTCCAGCTTTTGGACACTTACAACTATTATCGTGTGAGAGGCCTCACACGCGACGTAAATTTCTTCACCATCGGGGCTCAGGGCTATATTGAGCGGCGTCTTGTAGCGAGGTGCTTGCTCAACTACCGGAGGCTCTATCGGATGGGCGATCTTTTTCATAGCCTCGTCAAAATCAAAAGGCTTGTCATGCGCGTTTTCATGACATCCAAGACAGGTCTGACGTGTTACTTCTTTGAGGCCGGCTGCTTTTGCCGCACGAGGATCTCTCATTATCGCCTCAGGATAATAATTGCTGCCCGCACCGTGACATGCCTCGCACCCGACGCCTTCGTACAATGAATACAATTCAATCACACCTTCCGTGGGCTTATGATAAGCCGTCGTATGGCATTTTAAACACGCCAGGCTGGTTTGAGGAGCATCTTTCAATCCCTGCTTTTTCGCAATTTCGTACGCTTCGTCACTCGCAAGTACAGCGTATGCACTTGCATGAGCGCTCATGCGCCATTTGCTGAACTGATAACCCATCGAGGGACCTTTATGGCAAGCGGCACAGGTTAGAGTCCCTATGTATCTACCTTCGCCTTTTTTAGAATCCGTCACATCCGGCGACTGCTTCATAGAACCATACTTGAAGTCTTTGGGAGTCGGATGGGCGATATCAGACATGGCCTTCGCCATATCAAGCTTGGCCAATTTGTGAACGGCAACATGAGAACCCTTCACCTGGTGGCATCCCATGCAGTCACTCACGGTCGGAATCATCAGGCCCACTTTTTCCGCTGCTTCGCGATTGCTCATAATAGCCGCATCCATATACTCGCTGCCAGGGCCGTGACATTTTTCACATTGCACACCATCTTCTGTGAAAAATGTCTCGTCTTTTTCCCATGCCTCCACATGAGCACCGGTAGCGTGGCATCCGAGACACATTGGTGATTCCTGCGGCTCCTGTGGTATACCGCTTAGTTCGGCGATTTTTTTCGCCTCCGGTTCGGATAAGACGGCATACGCTCGGGCGTGCCCGGAAGCCAACCACTTGCTGAACTGGTGACCCATACCTTTGCCCTGGTGGCAGGTTGCGCAGACTTTTACTCCAACGTAAACCGGATGCTTTTGGCTCCCTTCTTGAGCCAAAAGGAGACATGAAATAACCAATGTAATGATTAGAATAAATAGATAATCACGCATCTTATAGTTCCTGTCCATATCAGGATTCCTGGATTACAGTAATAATTTGATTTGACTTCACATCTTTAAGTTTTGTGGTCTGCTTGTCCGGCCAGCGGATTTCCACAGTATCCGCTTTTTTGCTTTCGCCGAGACCAAAATGGCATCTCGGATCGGCCTGCGAAAGATAGCCGGTTACCGGAATCAGGTCCCGAACTTGTGTGAGCGAACCGGCAGTTACGATAACGCGTGCCCCAACAGCATCGCTTTTACCTCCCGGCAATCGTGCCTGAACAGTCAGCCAATTGTTTTTGTTGCCGCCATCATTCCGCAGAAGCTTTGGGGTGTCATTAAGGTTAATTATTAGCAGGTCAAGGTCTCCGTCGTTGTCGTAATCGCCGTAAGTGGCGCCTCGTCCGACGTATTTCTCTCTGAAGTAAGGACCTGATTTATCCGCCACATCCACAAAACGTCCCGTACCGTCGTTTCGCATGAACACATCTTCTTCCGTATATTCATGATGGGCGTTACCATTGGCGATAAAGATATCCAAATAACCGTCGCAGTCATAATCGAACAGGACGCCGCCCCAGCCGGTGTACTGACCACAGACGACTGCAAGGTTGGCCGGTTCCGTCCGGTCTTCGAAATAGTCCTTTCTGTTCATTAGAAGACAGCCGTATCCCATGTCGGGAATGTAAATATCGAGCCAGCCGTCACGGTCTACATCCCCAATCGCCGGTCCCATCGAAGAAACCCCCTGACCCCCTTCGCCAAAAGCCAGACCCATCATAAGACCTTCGCTTTCGAACGTACCGTTGCCCTTGTTCCTGAAATAGTAGTTTTCCATACCATCATTGGGAATATAGAGGTCCAGGAATCCATCATTGTTCAGATCCGCAATAGTAGCACTCATTGCTCGTCCGTTTGGCTGAAAAATTCCCGCCTCTTTGGTGACATCGGTAAAAGTTCCATCACTATTGTTACGATACAGCTTGTCCGGCTGGCCTCTGTAGCTGAGGGGGCCGGGATAACCCGCCGCCGCATAGTAAGAACGAAATTTGCCGCTGTCATATTCGAGATAATTTGCGACATAAACATCAAGGTCTCCATCGCCATCACAATCAAACCATGGTGCCGAAAGGCTCCAGCTCGAATTCGCGAGCCCTGATGATTCGGATATGTCGGTAAAGGTCCCGTCTCCATTATTGCGGCACAAAACATTCGGCCCGTAATTCAGGACATAAAGGTCAAGATCGCCATCTTTGTCAAAATCCGCGGCCGAGCAGCCGAATCCAAAACCTTTGTGGCCGACACCGGCTTCTTTGGTGACGTCACTGAACGTTCCATCCTTATTATTTCGGTATAGTGAATTGGCAAGTTTTCCTCTAAGTGTTCGGCCCCGATTATCATTGACGTTTTTCAGCCAACACCCATTGACAAAGTAAATATCAAGCCACCCATCTCCATTATAATCAAAGAACATTGCTCCGGCGCCTGTACCCTCGACGATGTTGCTAAGGTCAAAGTCCCCATAGCTATGCTTGAAGTTAATACCCGCCTGCCCGGTCACATTAGTAAAAACCGGCAGAGTTTGCTCGGCACCGCTGCTGATTGCAACCTGAAACAACAATACAAATATTAGAAATCTCAACGAATTCACTGGCTGTTTCCTCCATTGTCATGTTTGGATTTCCGCAAGTTATCCGGGCCCGGAATGCCGTCCCAAAGAGCTCCCATATCGATCCATTCGGCGAAGGTTCGTCTCTCATCTGGTGTTAACATCTGATCCTTAGTCGGCGGCATCTGAGGCACTTTTTGTTGTGAAAATGTATTGTCCCATGGCCTTGATGTGTTTCGTCCGAATATATGCCATATGAGCGGACTAGTCCGCGCCTTGCCCGGATGGATATATTTTCCATAACCAGGCTGACTCCCTGCAGTAAGAAGGCTCTCATAACTGCGATTAAAAGAGATTTCCTCGTCGGCCTCAACAGAAGAATCGTCCGTAAGGTGAAGGACAGAATCAGCCTCGCCGTGACATTGAACACACTTTTTTGAAATAATCGGCATAACATCGCGCCGGAAATCGACCGTTCGCCTTTGCTCAGCAGATAAGTTAAGTTTGACGGAAGGTTTAGTAAGAGCTTTGACCAGAACATTCTCCGGTGTAAGCTCGCCATCCTCGTGACATCCTATACAGCCTCTCGGTTCATGATTCCTGGCCCAAATCCAGCCGCAGCTTCGCAGGGCCATACCATCAGCGTCCAACGTTTGAAGCTCAATAGGAGTGTTGGCAGGTATTTCAATATTGAAAGAGCCATCCGGTTCGATGTCTATTTCACCAAGAATTCTTCGCTGCGCCACAGGCGTAGGTACAATGCGAGCCCCCCCGGGAACTTGTGCCCCGCTTGAGGCGCGGATATCCGGGACGCCTGACGACGGTAAGAGGCCTTCAAGAACGCGAAGTCTTTTGACCATTCCGGAGGACTTCCACTCCGGCTTATCAAGGTCGGAAATATAAACATCTAAACAATAGAGTTTGCCGTTGGGATCTTTTTCCGTGACCACACTCGAGCGCCCATCCGGTTCGGGACGGGGATACACCATCTTCGCCTGTATGTCATGATAGCCGGGGCTGTCAAAAATCTTCTCAAGCTGTCCGCTGGAAGGATCGAGACGGTAAACACCGTGTGTATCCGTATCATTTTGCGATCTTCGAGACACGAGTATTTTCCCATCGGGAAGCGCTGAAGGAGAATGGAATAAACCTTCTGATTCATGTGTAATCTGTCGATAAGAATGAAGCGGTCTTCGCAGAAATGTAGAACCGATGCTGCCAGCTCCGTCCCAGGCAAGCCGGTCGGCTTCGATAAAAACAGCCAGGCCTTTTGTGGTAGTGCATGGCATACGTTTAATTTGCTTGCCCTTATCGGTGTGAAACGCCGCATAATCCGTACCGTCGATGTTAATCCCGAACAGGGAGATACGTCCGGGAAGTTCCCGATTGAGCGTGGAGCGATGCCGGCTCGCAAAGAGCAGACGCCCATCGGACATGATGAATGGATCCATATTATCGGACAGGTTGAAGGTCAGGCGGCGCACCGCCGAACCGTCGAGTTTACAGGAATATAGATTCGTAGTCGTGCCGGCACCATATTCATCCGATGTCCAGTTTTCCATACCCACAAAAGTCAACTGGTACCAGGGCTCCGAAGAAACAATCGTGTAAAGCATTGCCTGGTAGTCCGGGCTTCGGCAGTTGCCTATGCCGTTTGTAATCTGCCTCACATTCGAGCCGTCTATTTCCATTTCATAGATATTCCAGTCATCGTCGGGCGCCCTCTTCCCGGCAAAAAGGATATGCGAAGCGTCGAATGAAATCGCCGGATCGCAAGCGCTGTGGAAATCCCGGCTCAATTCTTCTATGGAGGAATCCGGGTATACTTTAACAAGGCGTGCTCCTTCGCCGAAATCCAGGAATACCTCGTCTCCGCTCGGTATGAAGAAGGATCTCTTCACCCTGGGCGCAGTCGAAGGGTGCGACGCCGGGGGCAGTTGTGTGACAATAAAGGCATTATCAAGGGGACCCTGGAGTGGCGATACCGAAGCTGTGCTCTCTCCCGAAACCTGTGTGACAATTCCGCTAAAGATAATAATAAAACAGCAGATAAAAAGATTTAAAAGATATCTCCGGCAATATTCATTATGTCCAAAACGAACTCTGTTCACTTAACCTCCTTTTTTTCGAAACGGGATAAGTTTACACTCCAGGAGTCTTGCCCCAGAGTTTCAAATTGCAAGAGCACGATGCTTTTAATATATCCAAAAAAAGGAAATTGAGCAAGTAGAATCTCATTGCCGGAAAAGCGCTGGGTGTGGCCAGATTTTCCGGCAGGGCTATGCTGCATATTTTCGGCTCTCCCAATAGCTTTTCCATGTATTTGACTGTTGCAGAGCGATTAACACCATTATGGCTTCTACACCGGGACGATCTCCATAATCGGTTCCAATGTGCTATATCACTACGGAGATATCGGCATATATCTATACCCACATCAATAATCTTGACAGAGTAAGAGTCATTTGCAGTAGCCACTAATAGCTGAGTCGGACTAAGCTATCTGACTTCCAGATCGAAACTCTCCGAATGGCTGTTAAACTCCGGAGCGTACATGCACTGTATCGCGGCCATGCCTGTTTGGTATTTTCCCTTGTGTTGGATACGGGTACTGTATTCGAAGACATACACGCCCTTGGGCAGATAGTCCATGAAAAAGTGCGTCGCAGTGTCACGCGTGCTCTCATAGTAGCCCAAACCGTCCTGGTAACGGTAGCGACTGAGAACGTTGACCGGTTCGGTGCCGCTGCCCCGCTGGTCTTTGAGGTGTACGTATTCCATATCGCGGTCCACCCGCAATTCGATGCGTACGACCAGTTCATCACCCACGTTAAGGGAATCGGAGATCGGATACAAAACCTGGCCCTGGTTGGTTGTTTTCTTGACGAACAGGGTCTTAGTGAGCTGCAGCGGCGTACCTTCATAAGGTGTAACCTTGCTCATGTCCTCAAGATACTGCCAGTGCACACTGCCCCAACTGACGCCTTCATCTACCTTCTTGACCGTGATATGGCCCATAGCAGGCTCGATCTCCCCACGGATGAAACGCTCTTCATAGAATCCGGTGCCGGCCTCGACATTTTCGGGCTGGATCCATTGCCCCCCCAGCGCCACCTCGACCAAAGCGTCGGAGGCGAGAAAATCGGCGCCTCTGAGAAGCAACCCATAAATCGCGTCGGCCGTGGCCTTGGTGGTTTTCCAATCCTGCGTCTGTTTCTGTTTGAGCAGCCAGACTCTGCAATCCTCGACTGCCTGCGCATCGCCTGAGACCTCGTCAAAAGCCTCAATCATCATGGCCTGGGTTTCAATCGGAGCGCGATACCACCACCAACTGCGCTCAGTGTCGCGCCAGTACATACCGAGTTCATCATCGGTGACGCTGTATTCCCGAATCGACTGCATAATCTGGTCGGGGACCTGAAGATCACCGAAGCGTTTGAGGGCAATGGCCAGGTGGGCCTGAGACTGACGCCACAGTTTGGTCCAGTACTGCCGGGCCTGTTCGAGCCAGTATTCGAGGGCCTCCTGGTATTGGCTGTCTACGGGCTTGTCGGTCAGGAAGAAGCTGCGCCCGTACAGGTAGAGCGCGATAGTGGAGCTAAGATGGTTCTCGTCTTTATCGCCGTGTTCGAGAATCCAGCGATATCGCTCGTCCATCCATTTGTCCAGAGCGCCGAGTGCCTTGATCGCGCAACTGACGTCCATCTGATTTACGCCCAGGTGACGCAGACGCCCGAATCCCGTGGTAATGTAAAGGGTAATGTATCTACTGCCGGTACAGCCCGGAAACCAGGGCCACAAGCCACTGTCTAATTGCATTTGTTGGAGTTTGAACAGTGTTCGCGAGGTTTCGTCGTTGAGCCGGTTTTCATCGAACAGGATTCCCACGTTTTTGCGTGCCTGAGACTCGGCCACAGCCTGCCTGATCCAGGGGGTCTCCTCCAGGGTTACGGCCTTCAGGTCTTCGTTCTTTTCAAGGGGACTATCCAGAGCCGGCGTGGCTTTCCATTGGTCAAAGATACGCCGGATTTTGGGATCTGCATTGGCTATATAAGAGGCCAGGGTATTGGCATAGAGCCGGTTGAATATCAGCTCGCTGCAGTCATACGGATATTCCATCAGGTAAGGCAAAGCCATTACCGCATACCACGCGGGCTGGGAGACCATCTGTACGGTGAGGCTCTGGTGACGCAGAGTCTGCGACTGGCCCGAGTTCAGAAGTTTTGTGAATTCGAATTCCTTCGTCTGCGGGCCGCGTACGGGCAAGGGAAGAGATTCAGTTACCAGAATTCGTCGGCTCAACACCGGCAGATATCCCTCCTCGCCGTCACTGAGCCGGCTCGTAGCACCCACGGCCTTGTATGTGAGAAAATCACATTCGTCCGGTACGGTCAGCCGCCACGAATAAGTGCGGGACTCATGGCTGGGCACATCGAAAGTCTGCTCCGGCGACAAATTGCCCAATGCCTCGTCACGGGGCTCCAAAGTGCGCGCATCGGTCAAAATGAGGCTCACCTTGCCCGTCTGTCTGGCGGCGGACTGGTTGGTGACCTTGACCGTGAACTCGATAATGTCACCTTCGCGCACAAACCGCGGTGGATTGGGTTCGACCATCAGGTCTTTGGCTGTGACGGTCGTGTCCGTTAAAAAGCCGCTGCGCAATTGGTTATCGTGGGCAAAGCCCATGAATCGCCACTCGGTCAGGGCCTCCGGTATTGTGAACTCGATTCTTACCACGCCATCGGCATCGGACAGAAGGTGCGGGAAGAAGAACGCTGTCTCGTTGAGGTTCTCGCGTGCAGAAACCTGGCTAAGGTCCGGAGCCGGTTCCTGACCGGTCTTATCTTCCTGCTCTTGATCGTTTTCTGAGTAAGAAGAAGTAGTCTCATCGCCACCACCACCACGGCCGCTGGGCGGCGGAGCAGCCCCACCGCCAGCACCACCCCCGCCATAATACGGGTAAACAATGTCATAAGGGAAATGACGATAGGAGAAATCTAAATAGATATAGTCTACACTCCAACCAGAAAGAACGTTCCTGAACGAAAGCGTGCTGTTCTCGAATCGGCTGGACAATCGTTTTGACTCGCTACGAAAGCCGCCGAAACTCTGTGTCCAATAGTGTTGAAGGTACTGATCCAGGGACGCATCGTACATACCCGCCACCATTTCGGCGACCGCCCTGTTCGCATCCGGCCCAGTGATCACTGCGGTCCACACCTCCTCCTGTCCCGGCTCCAGCAGAGATCTGAAACGTTCCCATTGTATGGTCAGTTGCTTATTGGTCCAGGGCACGTTCACGATCCGCTCGTTCAGATACGCCCGGTTTTCTCGAACATACATAACGCGCAATGTGAATCCGCCGCGCATGTTTTCGGTAACTTCCTCTTCGATAACCTCTTGGGTCCGGTTAGGATCGGTCCACCACGCACGCAGGAGCTTGCCCCGGCACTCCAGTTCCACATAAGCCCGGCCGGTGTCATATCCGGTGCCCCACAGGGCCATGAACGATTCGCCCGGTTCAACGGACCATGTTGGTGCGGCGAAGTGATTAGCCACATGCACGCTGAAATGTTCTGCCTGGGGATCTACGACATGAATAGTATGCTGTGCAGCGACCGATTTACCAAAACGGTCCTGAGTTTCCAGCAGTGCGCGATAGATGCCCGCCTCTAAAATCACAGAAAGCGTGGCCTGGCCCTGGGCATCGGTTTGGAAGGAGTATTCGCTGACCAGGTCCGCCGGCTCCCATGTGTCCGGATTAGATGGATCCGGCAGCGATCCTGTCGATCCCATTTTGGCGCGTATAACTCTATCCGGCTGTTTCAACGCATAAATCTGCACCGTGCCTTCGGCAGGCTCGGGCTCATAGTCGATGGATTGGGTCGTGATTTTCAGCTCCACCGGTTTATCTTTCGTCTGCCAGGTGTCGGCTTGAATGGTGGCTGTCAGTGCGGTATATCCGGCACGCACTGTATGCTCGTCCGAGCGAGTTTCGCCCGTAGTGTCGGTAACATCTGCGTAAATCCGGTACTCGAATATCGGCTCATCTTCTTCGAGAATGGACATATCAGGCTTGGCTGTGAAGAGGATTGAAAACGAACCGTCGGTTTCTGTAACCGTCGAGCCATGGGCGATGGCTTGCTCATTTGCCGAAGGGTAAATCCAGCGGGCCCACCAGCACCAGAATGGAAACCGTACCTGACGGACAACGCGCCATTCGACCTGGGCCCCGCCAATGGCAGCGCCTGTGTATGCCGTGGCCATGCCAGGTACCACGACTTCCGTGTCGAGCCTGGGCGCTTCGGCAGGTGCATCGAGTTGAACGCGAAATTTGGGTCGCTTGTATTCCTCTACGTTGAGCCATGTGCTGCCGCGGGGACCAAGATGAACAATCAGGTACATTCGGCCCATCAGGCGGTCCCGAGGGGCCGTGAAGCTGCCGCTAAAGGCGCCGTAGTCATTGCATTTATGCTCTTGGCGCGCGATCTCCTGGTGGTTGGTGTCTCGAAATACCACGATCAGTGACTTACCTGCCAGTGTCCGGTAGTTGTCGCCGGTTCGATCCGTGTGGATACAAATACCCTTATAGTGAATGGTCTGGCCCGGACGATAGAGCGACCGGTCAGTGAAGAATATAGTCTGTTCTCTGAGTACCGGATCGCTCTGAGCTGAATAAATACGATAAGCATTCTTAGTGGCCAGTTTTTGGCCTTCGTATTCGGCAACAAACAGATAGGTGTCGGTCATATCCCCATTATATGAGAAGCTGAATAGCCCGTTTTCGTCGGTGCTTGTTTGGCCGTCCAGCCAGCACGTCGAGTAGCCGTACCTCCAGCGCGTCACCTTCGCGTCGGCAAGCGGTTCGCCACTGTTGGCATCGAACACAAATCCCTCAACCAAGCCATCTTGATAATGGCTTTGCAAGACAATCGCCAGGTCACTGACCCAGATGCGTGCAACACTGATGTTGTTGTTGCTCTTTTCAAAGGAAGGATCGTGGCTGGCAATAATGAAGTAGAACCCTTTTTCCAGGCCGTCAGGTGCCGGCAATGCCTCAGTTCGTTGTTGATAGTCCACAGTAGCAGGCAAGTCAGCGTCCCACTGGAGCACAGGCTCAAAGCGCGTTAATAAGATTTCCATCTCATCACGACTGATGCTTTGCCATACAGGCTGAATAGCCTCTTCGGCACTCAGGGGTATTGCCCTGAAAAAAACCCGGGTCACATTGCGATAAGTGACCTGTATATCCGGCATAGGATCATTCCATACCCGCTCGGTTTTAATCGAGGCGGACCTGGCTTCTATTTGTTGGATCAGGTTGTAGCACTGCGCGCCACCGATGCTGTCGGGATACGTCTCCCATCCCCGGCCCGCCAGCGCGTGTGCCTGGACATAGTCTCCCTGGCTGTGTACGGCCCTGGCCCATTCGTATTGTGCCCGGGCGGCGATCTCGTGATCTGCCCACTTCTCCACTAACCGTTCCATGGCTGCGATGTACAAGGCGGTCTTGTCAGGTCCTAATGCGTGGTTGTAGCCGAACATTAGCCTGTTCAAATCCGCATCAATGAAAGCGCTTTTGTCGGAGTCGTCTTGATGGAAGGCCAGCAAATCCTGATACAGACCGATAGCCTTAAGCTTGGCGGAGTCTGTGTTCGATGTCTCGGGCTGCCATGCGAGAAACTCGGCAACGGATCCGAAGACAGGACTGTCCGCCATGATTTCGAATGCATCCTGAGGTATAGTGCCGGCCTGTTCGCCCGCACTGTAGAACGACAACGCTTCAAAGGCCAGGAAGTCGTAGAGTGTCGGCCGGTAGCTGTCCGGCACAGTCCCTTTTTCAAGCAGATCGTCCCAGTCATCTGTAGGGATTGTCTTTAGCTCCTGCTCTGCATCCAGGGCAAGCGTGAAATGCCGGTCGATCTCCGCCAGGATACGGGGCAGGTCCCAGGTCGTGATGTCCGCTCCGGGCGGTTCGGCGGTCTGGGTCCGCTCAATGAATCGCCAACTGTTCTGCTGGAAATATTGCCAGTACCAATAAGCCAGAATCGTTTCCATTACCGGCTTCATTTCTTCGGGCGCATTGGCAATCTCTGTCTCCAAAAGGACAATCTTCTCCTCGGCCTTACCCCCTTGAATCTGGCCCTCCAGCGCAATCTTCAGACAGATGGCCCTGGTGGCCTCCGCATAAGCCTGATCCTCCAGGGCTCCTGGGATGATTTCGTCCAGAACCGTTATGGCGGTCCTGGGCAGCCTGTTTTGAATCGCCTCATCAACCTGGTTCCACAGGCTGTCCCGTGATTCCGCAGCAGACAGATGTCCGGCAACTACCAACAGAAGCAGTACACAGAGCAACCGGCCGGCATGATTTGCTTTTCCTCTCATTTCAGCATCCTCTCAAAAAGAGCTATAAAATAAAATATAATGACGCTCCAGCTTACGCAGCCACAACAAGTTTGCATTATCAAGCGGAATATCTACTAATGGCAGAACCAGTATGAAAAAAACGTATGAATTATAATGGCACGCAAAATATAATAGGTTTTGGCCTGCCTTTCTCTATTCATTTACGATTATACCTATAATATTGTTCGTTCGCAAGACTTTTTTAATTATTCGTTACATTAAGTACCTCTCCTCGACAGTTATATCCTCCTTGTATCTATTTTTCGGCAGGAATGCCCGGTTTAATTAGGA
>JBARRE010000005.1:0-4543 GCA_049644065.1 Sedimentisphaerales bacterium
CTTCCAGCCCGCGATTCGAGGGCGGGACGCCCTCGACACGAAGGACATAAGCGCCCTTATTCAGATTTGTTGCCGAGCCGTATTTGTTCTGGTCCAGAACGGGACATCCCTGCCGGGTCAAGAGTAAAGCTACAGGCCCATCGCGATTCTCCAGCGCGTATTTCCACGCCTGGGCCGTTTCGTTCGCGTCGGCGGGTCGAAATACGAGCAGGTTCGGTATTGCCCGCAGGGCGGCGAAATGCTCGACCGGTTGATGGGTCGGTCCGTCCTCGCCAATGCCGATGCTGTCATGCGTGAAGACGAATATGGTCGGGTAATTCGAGAGAGCCGCGACGCGGATCGCACCTCGCATATAATCGCTGAAGACCAGGAACGTCCCGCCGAACGCGCGGGCCAGGCCGCTGACGGAAATCCCGTTCATAATCGCCCCCATCGCGTGCTCACGAATTCCGTAGCGAAGGTATCTGCCGTCCCGCGCATCCTTCTGGAAATCCTTCGCATCGGGCCACCGCGTATTGTTCGAGGGCGTCAGGTCCGCCGAGCCGCCCAAAATCAGCGGCAGTTTCGGCATCAATTCGGCCAGGACTTTGCCGGACGCCTTGCGCGTCGCGAGGGAGCTGCCCGGCTCGAACGCCGGCAGAAACTCATCGAGGTCCACGGGCAGCCTGCCCGCCGCGGCATCCTTGAACTGCGCCGCAAGCTCCGGATATTTTTTTGCGTAGTCGGCAAACAGTTTATCCCACGCTGCTTGTGCCTTTTTGCCCTCGGACTGAACCTTCTGCATATGCGTCTTAACTTCATCAGGGACATGGAAGCTCTTTTCCGGGTCCCAACCGAAATTTTCCTTAATCAGCCTGATTTCATCGTCGCCCAAAGGCGCGCCGTGCGCCCCGGCGGTGTCCTGTTTGTTCGGACTGCCGAATGCGATATGCGAACGGAATTTTATTATCGTCGGCCGTTGTTTTTCCGCCTTCGCATTTTCCATCGCTTTCTCGAAAGCGGCCATATCGTTGCCGTCGCCTTCGACGAGAAGCACGTTCCAGCCGTAGGCTTCGAAACGTTTGGCCCTGTCTTCGGTAAATGACAAATCCGTGCTGCCGTCGATACTGATGTGATTATCGTCGTAGACGACGATTAGGTTATCAAGGCCAAGGTGTCCGGCAAGGGAGCTTGCCTCCGAGGCGATGCCTTCCTGCAAGTCGCCGTCGCTGGCGATGACGTACATGTTGTAATCGACAATGGGAAATCCGTCGCGGTTGAAATGATTCGCCAGGTATTTCTGCGCTATTGCCATTCCGACGGCGTTGGAAATGCCCTGGCCCAACGGCCCGGTAGTCACTTCGATGCCTCGATCCGGCTCATATTCCGGATGTCCCGGCGTCTTGCTACCCCACTGACGGAAGCTTTTCAGATCGTCCAGGGTTATGTCGTAACCGGTCAAATGCAGCAGCGAGTAAAGCAGCATACTGCCGTGGCCCGCCGAGAGAACGAAACGGTCACGATTGTGCCATCTCGGATTGGATGGATTCTGCTTTATATATTTTGTCCAGAGTACGTACGCCGCCGAGGCCATTCCCATCGGCATACCGGGATGACCCGCATTGGCCTTTTGCACACCTTCCATCGATAAAAAACGAATCGTTTCTATACAACGCTCATCGAGTTCCGACAAACCCGGATTTTTCACTGTCACACTCATCACGAAATTCCCATAATCAAAGTTTACATTACATTTATGCCTACAAAACGCCGACGGTAAAGTAACGGCTATCCCTTCTTTTAGCAAGTCTTTTGTTGCTATGGCAATCGACGGCCGGCATTTAGTGCCATTCACATAGATTTGACTTTCTTAGAAAAAAGCGTGAAAATCGGTAATTTCCTGAACTTATCAACTTACTGCGCATCTGTATAGGTCGAGAATAGCGCATGAAAAAGGCTGCCGAATTAATAGAACAGTTATTGCTGCTTCGCTGTCAAATGGGCGATAAGGATGCTTTAGCGGAACTTATCGAGCGCTACGAGAGACCTCTGCGTTATTTCATAAATCGGTTGTTGGACAACAGCGAACTGACGGAAGATATTTTTCAGGACACATGGCTGACAGTTATCAGGCGAATACACGGCCTAAGAGAAATAGACTCCTTTCCGGCATGGTTATACCGTATCGCGCGCAATAAGGTTTACCAGCAACTCAGGAGAAAAAGGAACGTATCGGAACTGGATGAAAACATCGCGCTTGAAGATAACGCCGAAGATGATGATTTCTCCGTCGAAGATGCGGCAAAAGTTCACAGATGTCTGAAAGAATTGCCGCTCGAATATCGGGAGGTCCTGATGCTGAGGTTCCTGGAGCAGATGTCGTATCAGCAGATTTCGCAGGTGCTGAATTGTAAGCTGGGCACCGTTCGATCGCGACTCTATTATGCAAAAATTGCGCTCAAAAAAGAATTGGAGAAATAAAAATGGAAAAAGCAAAAGATATTAAAGAAGAACTTCTCAAACAAATGGATGGCTATTCTGTCAAAACGACGGATGTAATCGCGACTTCGGCACGGAAAATCATCGAGAAACACAAGACTCAGCTTAAACGGCTGAAGTGGATTGCAGCTATAAGCTGGCTGATCACATTTTTATATGCCGTGGGTATGCATAATTTAAAGGTTTATCTGTTGAAATACAACCTAGGTATGCATAATTTAAAGGATTATCTGTTGGAATACAACCAAGATGTTCTTTTCAGAGATGAATTCTGGCTCATTCGTTTCTCGGATATGTGTTTAATAGTGGCGATTCTAATTCCTATTCTTCTTACGTACCTGGTTTACGCCAAGTCGAAGACGTTGACCATGCTGCAGCTTTGCGCCCGGCTGGCCAGCATCGAAGAACACCTCAAGAAAATGTCTCAGGACAAATCTCCTGCCTCCGGGACTTGACAGGCCCTTCGGTAATTCTTAGACTTTTATACAGCTTTCCACGAATTGAGCTCCGGAAGGCCGTATGCAAAAAACGATCAGGAATTGAAGGAGACAAGACAGATGAATCGACGTGGCTTTCTAAAACTAACCACAGCCGGCGCAGCGGCGTTTGTGTCGAGGGCGTCCCGCCCTCGAATCGCGGGCAAGATGCCCGCGACACGTATGGTGTTTTCAGCCGGCTCGGCACGAAACAAGCCAAACGTGCTCTTTATGGCGATTGACGATTTGAACGACTGGGTCGGCTGCCTGGGCGGACACCCGGACGTCAAAACGCCAAACCTCGACAAACTCGCAAGCCGGGGGGTGCTTTTTACCAACGCCCACTGCTCGGCGCCGGCCTGCAATCCCTCGCGGGCCAGTCTGATGACGGGGATTCTGCCCTCGACGTCCGGCATATATAAGAATCCCAACCCCTGGCGACAATCGCCCGTGCTGAAAAACGCTGTCACAATTCCACAGCACTTCATGGCCCACGGCTACAGCGCCGTCGGGGGCGGCAAGATTTACCACGGCGGCTTCCCCGATCCGCCCTCGTGGCAGAGCTATTTCCCGTCGCAGCAGAAGAACAAGCCGGACGACCCGATGCCGCCGAAAAGGCCGGTCAATGGCATCCCGAAAACGTCACATTTCGACTGGGGTCCGGTGGATGTGCCGGACGAAAAGATGGGCGACAGGCAGGTTGCCGCCTGGGCGATAAAAGAACTACAGAAAAAACACAACAAGCCGTTCTTCATAGGCTGTGGTTTTTACCGGCCCCATCTGCCCTGGTACGTGCCGAGAAAATACTTCGATATGTATCCCCCGGATAAAATCACGCTGCCCAATGTCAATGAAAACGACCTTGACGACGTCCCGGAGCTGGGCAAAAAGATGGCAAAGCCCCAGGGCGACCACAGGAAGGTCATCGAGCACAAGCAATGGCGAAAAGCCGTCCAGGGCTATCTCGCATCCATCAGCTTCGTCGATACCTGCGTCGGAATGGTCATAGATGCGCTGGATAGAAGTGACTATGCGGACAACACAATCATCATCCTCTGGAGCGACCACGGCTGGCACCTCGGCGAGAAACTCCACTGGCGCAAATTCTCGCTCTGGGAAGAGGCGACGCACAATGTCCTGATGGCCGTCGTGCCCGGAGTAACCAGGCCGGGCCGGCGCTGCTCCCGGCCGGTCACTATGCTGGACATTTACCCGACGCTTATCGAGCTTTGCAACCTGGCTGAAAAGGATGAGATTCAAGGTAAAAGCCTTGTGCCTTTATTGAAGGATCCCGAGGCCGAATGGGAACGTCCGGCCCTGACGACACACGGACGCAACAACCACTCGCTGCGCACCGAACGCTATCGGTACATCCGTTACAGCGACGGAACGGAAGAGCTTTACGACCATGATAAAGATGAGATGGAATGGGATAATCTGGCCGGCGACCCGAAATACACAGACGTCAAAAAGCAGCTCGCAAAATGGCTGCCCCGGACAAATGTTCCCGAGGTAACGGCGGCCAGGAACAAAAAGAAACGCACATAAAAGCAATAGGGGCGGTTGGCGTACCGCCCCCACCGACTGCA
>JBARRE010000006.1:0-6453 GCA_049644065.1 Sedimentisphaerales bacterium
GGTGGCATACAGCATAGGGCGGTATCTTCAACGGTGCCGCCCACTTATGTTATTATGCTGGTGCCCATAAAGCGATAAATCCTTTTATAATTATGTGATAATCAACCAACTTTTTTGCAGTTGAACCTTATTTTCTATTGATTATTTAATATTCGCTATTAACATTCATTTATATTGTTATATACACATCTTACTTTGTAATGTATTGGCCGTCAAGTAAAAAAAGTGGAAAAATTTTAATTTTATTTAGACACAGATTTACCCGGCGAGATTCCGGCTTCGCCTATCTCACGGGGTGAACATGGTTATGGTTTCACCACGAATGGCGGTTCCTTAAGCCGTATATAAATCCTTTTTCGCAATTATTGGCCTAAAATCGACGGACGGGGCTCAGATTATGTCGAGTGTAGGGGCATGATCCTCTGGAAACCATGATCCCGCAGCTATTTTTGCATGAAAGAAACTCTTCAAGCTCTTCTCGCTCCTGACCGATAAAGTTTTGGAATGGGCCCCGGAGGAAACCGCTAAATC
Organism: Sedimentisphaerales bacterium; assembly: GCA_049644065.1. Classification (GTDB taxonomy): domain Bacteria; phylum Planctomycetota; class Phycisphaerae; order Sedimentisphaerales; family Anaerobacaceae; genus JAFGPJ01. The sequence continues at coordinate 532 of JBARRE010000006.1, forward strand.
ATAACCGGGAAGATCAAGCCGGGCCCACCAGATTGTGAACGGATGACTAACCATAAGAACCTGATTTAAAAAAGAGGTACTATTATGTTCAACACGATAACAATAGTTTTTTTAGCATTATTAGCCTTAGCGGTGGCCGTAGTTGCAATTGGATGGCTATTAAGAGTAAGCAAACATTTGTCAGAATTAGGCAGGAGAGTGCTCGAATCTCAGGATATAGGGAGGATAAAAGAGGCTGCGAATAAGACAGAATCTTTTGAATCTCGTATGGCCGGGTGTGAGCACAAAGCAGATGAAAGTCAAAATCAGCTTGCCGAACATAAAACAAAGCTAAGTGAACTCGCCGCTACGATGGGAGCATCTGAGCAAAAGATGGCATCTTTTGAAGCTCGTTTTGATGAGCTTGCCGCCAAGCTGGAATCAGTCGAGCAGATGGCGAACAAGAATGAGGCTGGTCTTGCTGAGGCCATTCCAAGTATTAAGGCCCTGGCAGACGAAATCCAGACCCTTCAAAAGTTTCAGACTGCCACTGAAAAAGCTCGTAGTCTCATTCTGGCTGCCTTCACCGATATGCGGGCAAGTATGCCTCCTGAGGAAAGTCTGGGAACAACGCCGGAAACCGCTAAGCCGGAAGAAGCCTCACAAGAGCCTGAAGAGTGGCAAGAGGAAGCTGAGGACCAGAAGATGTCTGGATCGCACCGTTGGCAGGCCTAAGCCCGAGTTCCTGCTTTAAACGGGCCGTGGACCTTTAATTCCCTCAACGTCCTTTTCCGCCCATACTAATCCGTCTTACCCTACAAGTGCCGCAATCCCTCCAACCGGTCAGCATTGGTGGTAATCTATTTGTACCACTGCTTTTGGTACTGTATAGTTTATATAGGGGGGTATACAGCTATGAATCAGTATGAGCTAATTATCATGCTGACAGTCCTTGGCGTGGGCGTGTGTATTATCATACTCATCAAGAAGGACTCTCGAATCCGGCCTTCATAAAAAAAGTTGCCGTCGAGGATGGGGATATTTTTTTAGTCCCCGACGGCAACTTTAAATCTCACAAATTAAAGCATTAAACTAATTCCTATTAGCCTCCCAGAGCGGCCAATCTCGCGGCAACATAGGCTGCAACGCCCATATTCTCGCCCTCGACCAATTTCTCAACATAATTATTCGTTGCGAACTGCACAGACTCGTCCGCGGAAAAGCCCATTTCACTGTTCAGGATGCCGACATACTTAGCAAGGGCATCGAGGTATTCACCTGCCGCCGCATATTGGCTGTTGCCTTCGATGTCATTCGCTATAGCGTCGGCAATCGATGCCATCTGTTCTTCTGTCGGCGGTGCAGTGCTCAAAGCAAACTCATTGATAATCTGTGCCAGGGCAGCCACTCGGGTGCCGTCGACATCCTGTAAGATTGTCGCTGCCTCCTTGAGGTCTGCACACGCATCGCAAGACTGGATGTTCCCGGAAGAAGCCAGAGAGTTCGCCATCAAAATCTGAATCTTTTTTTCGTCGGTGCCGAGCTCCGAAGCTACCCACTTTACCAGAGCAGGACAACCCGAAATTTCTATCACTTCTCTCTGGAGGCCCGGTGCCGGCTGTATATACGGTACAGCAAGTGCCGCTACCGGTGCCGGCGGCGGGGTTAGTGAATTTTCTATATCAGCATATATCGTGCCTGAGCCGTAAACCGGTACTGGGTCACCTACTACATGATAGTCCATCTGGCCGTCCCATACTGGAACAAGAAAAGCTTCGTCTGGATTAAAGCCTTTATTATAAGTTGTTGTGTCAAACCAGTCGTCTACATTATCACCTTCATAACCTGCAGACGGAGTGTAAATGTAAGTCCATTCTTCCGTTCCTTCATCGTAACTGATGGTAAGTGTGCCGTCCTGGTTACCGGTATAAGTTCCCGGAATGAGCTGATGCGTATCGAGGAATACATCGCCAGCCATGTCGGCATCGATAATGTTAAAGCCATCTGCGAGGTTATTCTGTGTATTGTCCGTACTATTATTTTTGACCATACCGATCCAGCCGTCACCACTGGGAAGCGTGTTGTCAACAGTGATCTCGATTGTTTTAGAAAGCACAACAGGATCACGGTTCTCATCGACTATCTGGTTATCAGTGACCGTATACTGGAATGTATCCGGCGTGCCTGTTTCGGTCGCAAAGCCGTTGTAAGGATCGTATGTTGCAGTACCATCGACAAGCGATACCGTGCCGCCGGCGGTAGTGCTGTCATCATATCCTACTACCAGAGGCTGAGGTGAACCGTCAGGATCAATGATCAAACCATCTAAGACGAAGGAAGTGCTGGTCGGATTAGTCGTATTGCTCATATGGATCGTATCCGAATCTTCGCTCAGCACAGGCAGGAAGTTTGTTACGGTAATAGTAATAGTTGCCTTATTGACCGACTCATTTCCTTGTGAATCTTCTGCTTTATATGTGAAAGTATCATCGAAGGAAGCATATTCACTTTCACCATCCCATTCAAAATCTACGTTAGAAGGCGGAGTGTATTCAAAACCAACAATAGGATTTCCTAAGTTATCCAGAATAGGATCTCCAGATTCATCTGTAAGTACGGTTACTGTCAGTGTGCCAAAGAGCTCGGTAGTAATAGGCTCAGGATCTGAAATACTACCCAGAATCAGTCTGCAGGCATTTCCATCATCGTCTTTTATAGCTAGTCTAAGCACATCCAACGGTGCCTCTTCTGCTGCCCATCCTACGGAGAAATCGTCATTTGCTATAATGAATACATGAGGTATCGGCGGTAAACCGGGCGGTTTGGGACAGTCTTTGCATGGGCCTTCATTCAGCGGCACGGTTTCATTGCTGTTGATCTCGATTTTTGCAAAGAAATTTGTAGCAGGATCGCCTATGTTTTCCCATACTGTTTTAGTGTCGGCAGACGAACTGGGGGCAGTACTTGCGTTAACCCCTCCTTTCAGGGCATCAGCAGTAAAGGCACCACCAGTCGGATAAACTTCACCAGGGGTATAAGTTTTGCCATTTATACTAATTACTCCCGGTATTGGTTCAGACGGCTCTAACGGGTCATAAAGATTTCTGCCGGCATGAATAACAATATGAGCGGTAGACGTTGTTGCTTTTTTACCTTCTGCAACTTTTGATTCTGCTGTGATATTAGCAGGGTTCTGTTCCGAGCCGATATAAACATTTTTACCGGCTGAGATTCGAATGTCGGACACCATCTCACCTTTACCTTGAGAATAAACCTTATAAATATCTCCATTAAGGTGAATATCTCCTTCTGCAAGTAAGCACATAGTCGCATCAAATACCGACTGTTCTTGATTGTCTGTCTGTTTGTTCTCCGACACAACATTCCCATTGACAGTCAGGTCACCGTCAGAAATAGCGCTGACCTGGGTGGAGCTGGCACCTATAGCCTGCATCGTTTCGACTACGATATTACCGCCATTAGCCGTTCTTAATACTATCTCTCCGGGTTGACTCATCTTATCCTCTGAATCTGTGCCTGTAGACAGGTCGCCGGCGAAAATTCCGCCGGAACCGGCATCCATATAAATGTTGCCGCCATCCCTGTAAACGGGAGTGGATCCGCCTACATAGTAGGCTACTGTACGAATTGAACTGCGAGGACCGGTGTGCTCAGCTTCATTTTGCTGTTCAAAGTAAATCCCGCCCTCAGCAAATATATTACGTAAATAGATATCACCGCTTCCGCCGGTAATTTCACCGTCGGTCATATACTCAACAGTAATCAGCTCATCAGCGGCCAGATCAAGATTGACCCCGGCTTTAGAATAAAACTCGATGTGTTCTTCCTCGTAAAGAGTGTCTAATTCCGGGCCCGTCTCCGGCGGCATAGTGTCAGCAATCCTCAATCTAACGGGATCGACCAGAATCGTCCCTCCGGGCACTGGCAGCAGGGGATTGACGCTTCCGGCAAAGAGAATATGATTACCACTGATTTCAGCGGTACCTGTGCCGACATTAATCACTGCTCCGTCTTCAAAAGAAGTGATCGCTCCGGTTGTGGCTCCCTTGGTGCCAAAATCATGCGCATATGTGATAACTTCACCGCCAACGGCTTGTGTTATGCTGCCTGTACTCAAGATAACGTCAGGAATATCATCATTTAAAGTAGTATTATCATCATCTTCGGCAGTTGTATTACCCGCTGTTAAAATAACACTGCCGCCATCTGCCTTGATGGTTCCGCTCTGCGTGACTGTTCCAATCCCTGACTCAACTCTTACTGGCTGGTCAGCAACCTCATATTCGGGTTCTGCAACAGTTCCCGAATTGACTTTAAGCTGTGGATGCAGCGGTACCGAAAAAATATCACCGGCGGCGAGCACTATCGTGCCCTCAGGAGATTCGATTATACCCGGCTGTATTTCATTTATACTTTCATTGACGACACTACCGAAGCCGTCCTCAGAGAGTGTGACGGAGTCCATTTCGACGACAATTTTGCTCCCGGGCTCGCCGAGCAGCACTCTGTCACCGGCTGCCATTACGACAAATCCACCGGCACCTGTCTTTATAGTCCCGGTATTGAGAATTTTCTGGCCGATAAGCGCCACGCCCTCGGTTACGCCCTCAGCACCGGGAAAAGTGGTTATTGTACCATTGTTGATTACCCCAAGTCTCTCCTGGACATCTACCCCTTCAATATCGCCAACGAATTCATACTTACCGTTCCAAAAATTTTCGTCTGTAATATTGAGGGTAGAAGCGACCAACTGTGTGACATTAACAGTAGAATTGGCACCGAAAACGATCCCGGCCGGATTAACGATAAAAACACGGCCATTAGCCTGGAGCGAACCGAAAATGCCGGTTGCCTCTCCACTCGTTATCCTGTTCAATACGGCAGGATTGATGCCGAGTTGGTGAAATTCAGTTAATGCGTCACTGCCGATATCAAAATTATCCCAGTTGATAACCGTCTGCTCGGCAACGCCTCTTACGTGGAGTTCGCCGGGAAAAGTGTCGTAATCGAACTCAGCACTACCGTAACCGGCCGGAACACTTCCCCCACTCGGTAGGGCGTCCGAAGCCGGAGACACGACGGCCAACGCTGCAGGCAGTGACGTGTTCAAAACCATACACCAAGTCAGGAAGTATATGACAACCTTCCTAAAACACCGCCCTCTAATTTTTTTTCTTAAGCTTTCCATCATCCATCCCCGTAATAAAAGTAACAATTTTTAATTCGTCCCTACGATATGTATCTGGCCCTGACCCCCCTGTCGGGCAAAGGTGCATATTCTCCCGAAAATCTGGTGCGTACTCTATTGTGTATTATTATACCTTTTAAGATGCCATCTGTCAAGAACAACTTTTCGATTTACCTGCTTTCAGGTGCTTTTAGTATTCGTGGAATGTTCCTTCTAACCTGCTGCAACCGGCACAATGTGCTGAAGATTCTCTTCATAGCAGCCGCAACACGTCCCATAAATTCGAACAATTTACCGGTCGCTCTGGGACACAGTCAAAAGTAATCGGATCACCCATAATAATAGAGAATGGAAGATGAAAGCCTGACAGTTTTTCCAAAATCCGGCATAAATTTACAAATAAGCAAACTTTTTGTTTTTTGGCGTTCTATAGATTTAGATCCGCTTTGATCGCCATGAAGCGGGCAATTCTACTGAATCTCATCATACTGATAACTATTCCCGGATTTAACGCTTTATACCGGTGTTAAGTCTGCTTATAATAGATATCCTGATCGTATTTAACGCGATGAACCCAAATGAAGTGCCGGGCGGATTTTTCCACGGACTTTTTTGGAGTTTAATATTGGATTTTTTGCTTTATGGCAAGCGATTTGAAAAATCTGTTAGCTCTTGGCGGCAATTGGCTGGTTGAAGTGATGGCCGAAGAGTCCGCGCGCTTTGAGCCATATCTA
>JBARRE010000007.1:0-7191 GCA_049644065.1 Sedimentisphaerales bacterium
ACAGGGTTGCTCATGCCTATCTTTTCACGGGCACCCGCGGCGTCGGCAAAACCACGATGGCACGGATTCTGGCCAAGGCCCTGAACTGTCTGGCCGTCGATGCACCCACTACCGAGCCGTGCTGCAAGTGCGATAGCTGCCTTGCGGTAAATACCGGCGACGATATCGACGTGATCGAGATCGACGGGGCGTCAAACAACCGCGTCGATGAGATTCGCGAACTGCGGGAGAATGCGATATATCGGCCGGCACGTTCGAGGTTCAAGATTTACATCATCGACGAAGTGCACATGCTGACCGTTTCGGCCTTCAACGCACTGTTAAAGACGCTGGAAGAGCCTCCCAGCCATATCAAGTTTATTTTCGCTACGACCGAACCGAATAAGGTCATCGCGACGATCCAATCGAGGTGCCAGCGGTTCGATTTCAGTAATATCGGCCCGGCGGCAATCGCCGAGCAGCTAAAATCCATACTCAAGCAGGAAAAGATAACATACGAAGATGACCTGGTCCTGCCGTTAGCGAAAATGGCGAACGGCTCGATGAGGGACGGCCTGAGCTTGTTGGACAGACTGATAAGCGCCGGCGTCGAACCGTTGAATGCTTCGCTGCTGGAGCAATATTTAGGCTGTCCCAACAGCGAAAAGATATGTAACCTCATCGGGCAAATCGGCGACAGCGACGCTGCAGGAACGCTCGGCGCAATAGAGGACTTAATCAGCACGGGTTTAGGCGAGGTCCAGATCGTCGATTCGCTAATCGATTATATGCGTGATTTGATGGTGGTAAAATCCACGGGCCCCGACAGCAAGCTTGTGATTCTGACCGAGCAGCAACGAAAACGGGCGGGCGAATTAGCTGAGAAATTCGACGTCGCGGCACTGATTTACAACATCGCAACACTGGAAAAACTGCGCTGGGCCGTCAAGAACAGCGATACAAGCCGGGCGCTTTTAGAGGCCTCGCTGCTGCGATTCGCGCTGAGCGAGCATTTCCTGAACATCGATGAGCTTCTTTCGCAGTTGAAAGGCCGCCCGGCATCCGCCGTTAAAAAAAAAGTAACACGCGCCATAAATAGCCCCCCCGTCGGCGAACCGCGACCCACGAGCCACGAGCCGCGAGTCACGAGCGACGAGCCGCGAGTCACGAATCACGAGCCACAAGTCACGAGCCCCGAACCACGGGAAACGTCCGAATTCATTGATATCCAGTCGATCAAAGACCGCTGGCCGAGTATCCTGAAACTACTCGATCCCGGAACCGGCGGATTGTTAGTCTCAGCCGTGCTGAGCCAGTTCGAGGACGGCGTATTGACGCTTGAGTTCGGGCCTTCGAACTACGTGCAGAAAAGCATGTGCGAGAGAAACGGCCGAGTAGAACAAATCGAGGCCCTGCTGAGCGAGCAGCTCTCAATGCCTATAAAATTGAAGCTTGAAACGGTCGCCGGCCAGCGGACACAAACCGAATCCGGCACGACACCGCCAAAGACCGGCAGCCAGAGGAGAAACGAAATCATCAACGACCCGGCAGTAAAAACCGTCCTCATGGGCCTCGACGCGACTATCACCGGTATCGAAGAAGACAAAGACGATTGACTAATGACTATTGACTATTGATTATTTCAATTAGGATGATGGGGGGTTGCCCGACCGCTTAGAGGATAGTTTGTTGCAGAGAATAAGTTGTAGAATAACAGGATAAATTTATGAGCAGTGCATATACAGAGAGTTTGAACAGGTTAATCAAGGAGTTTGGAAGGCTGCCGGGGATCGGGCCCAAAACGGCCGAGAGGCTGGCTTTCCATATATTAAAAGCCCGGCCGGATGAGGCCATTGCGCTCGCCGAGGCGATCCGGGACGTGAAGACTAAGATTAAACGCTGCGAGATCTGCTATAATTATTCGGAACAAGCCACTTGTGAAATCTGCTCGGACCCCCGGCGGGATAAGAGCCTGATTTGTATCGTCGAACAGCCTAAAGACGTTATAAGCCTCGAAAAAACAGGAACGTGCAAGTGGGTTTATCACGTTCTCGGCGGCCATATAGCACCGCTCGAAGGAATCGAGCCGAGCGATTTGACTATAAACCAGCTCGTCGAGAGGGTTCGCGAAGGCGATGTAAAAGAGTTGATAATGGCGACAAATCCTAATATGGCCGGCGACGGCACAGCTTTGTATATAAGCTCGCTGCTGAGAACTACCGGCGTGAAAATCACCCGCCTGGCGAGAGGCCTTCCCACCGGAACCACGATCGAGTACGCAAGCGGCAGAATGCTCAGCGATGCTATAACCGGCAGGCAGGAATTAGATTAATTTTTCACTCTCTACTTTAAAGTCTTTCAATTACGCCTCAATTCTTGACGATACCCTTAATTGCGTTTATGATAATGCAGTTAGAAGATTTAATGTAATGAGTTTGTATTAGCAATTTTTTCAGGTGTTTTTATGAAGCTGGAGATGAGAGGTCAGATGCGGATAGAGCAGAAGATGAAGCTCGCTCCGCACATGATTCAATCGATGGAGATTCTCCAGCTTTCGATCCTCGCCCTGCAGGAAAGAATCGAACAGGAGCTTAACAGCAATCCCGTTCTGGAGATGGAGCAGCCGGAAAGCCCTGAACCTGAAGAAGTCGAATCCGCCCAGGATGATCAATTCCAGGAAGATATAAACGAAAAAGACCTGGTTCTCAGCACAGACAATAACAAAGCCGAAGATTTCGAACGTCTTGAGAGTCTTGGCGACGGCTTTACGGATTATATGTCCGAGGCGGGCCCTTTGCGGAGGCGGACTCAGACCGATGAGCGGGATAAAAAACTTGAGGCACTGAAAAACACTGCCGCCCCTTCTCAATCGCTGCACGAATACCTGGCGGATCAGTGGCGAATGGTTGATGCCGATGAGTCCGTAAAAAAAGCCGGCGATATGATTATAGACTACCTCGACGACAGAGGTTACCTGACTGTAAGATTGGAGCAGTTGCATAACAAGGACAGGGGTGATTTCACAGTCGATGATTTGAAGCAGGCCCTGGAGCTTGTTCAGAAATTAGAGCCTACAGGCGTCGGCGCACGTGACATGAAGGATTGTCTTCTTATCCAGATGGCCCAGAGCGGCGAAGATATGAGCTTCGAGTCCCGCTTGATTACCGAGCATATGGATGAGCTGCTGGACAATCATTTGCCGGAAATTGCCAGGAAAATGAACTGCAGTATCGAGACAATCAATCGGGCCATCGAGCGAATGAGCAAGCTCGACACCTCGCCGGGCCTGCAAATCGGCCAGAATCGAAACCACCCCATCACACCCGACGTCATCGTAGAATCGTTGGAAGATGAGGGCCAGTATTCGGTAAGATTGGCCGATTCCGGCGTGCCGTACCTGAGAATTAATGACTATTACGCGAAAATGGCAAAAGATGACCGCGTTGGGGAAAAAACGAAAAAGTTTTTGCAGAACAACATGCGCTCCGCTCAATGGATAATAGATGCGATCGAGCAGCGAAAAAATACCCTGCTTAAAGTCACCAAGGCGATTGTGAAATATCAGACGGACTTTTTCGAGAAAGGTCAACTCCATCTTCGGCCGCTGCCGATGTCGAAAGTAGCGGATGAGGTAGGCGTGCATCTGGCTACTGTTTCGCGAGCCGTTTCCGGTAAATACGTCCAGTGCCCCTGGGGGATTTTGCCGCTGCGGAAATTCTTCAGCGGCGGCATAGAAGACGTGGACGGCCAGGCGCATAGCTGGGAAGCTGTCAGGGCAAAACTTCAGCAGATTATCGATGAAGAGGATAAGGCCAAACCTTTAAATGACGACGAGATACTCGACCTGCTTTTAAAGGGCGGCATAAAAAAATTAGCCAGACGCACAGTTGCAAAATACCGCAAGCTCTTAGACATCCCGGCGGCAAGGTTCAGAAAAAAGTTTTAACCAAGCAACTATTAATATTAATCATCTCCTAAGCCTAAGAAATCTCTCGGTTTATATCAAACAAACGGCATCGTCAGAATAATCGCAGAAAATTTTCGGATTACTCTTGAACTTTTATTAACTACGTGAGTATATTCTCACATAGTAATATATTAACGAGGTTTTAGAATGTTAGACAAAAACAAACAGTTACTCTTTGAAAAGCAGGCGGAGATCGCCAAGGCGATAGCCCATCCGCTGCGAATCGCGATCGTGAATTTTCTCGCGGACGGCGAGCAATGCGTCTGTGACATTGCCGAGTATGTCGGCTCGGAACGCTCAAACGTATCCCGGCATCTTTCGGTAATGTTAAACTCGGGCCTGCTGGACTACCGCAAAGAGGGGCTCAAAGTCATCTATAGGCTAAAGTGCGCCTGCATAGTCGATTTCTTCGAGTGCGTCACCCGCGTTTTAAGGGAGCAGGCCGAAGAAAACCAGAAACTGCTCACAGCTCTGCAATAGGAGATTCGGCCGTGGATTTCAAAAGTGAATGGAAGAAGCTGTCGCTGATCGCTGCGGTGTTTCTGGTTTGTTTTTTTCTGCCTGTCGGTGCGGTGCGATTCGATAACGCAATCACCGAATCGCTGCACCTGGTCAAATGGTATGCCCGGGAACATGTGTTGCTGTGCCTGATCCCGGCGTTTTTTATTGCCGGAGCGATTTCCGTTTTCGTCAGCCAGGCGTCCGTAATGAAATATCTCGGCGCCAGGGCCAACAAAATACTCGCTTACGGCGTGGCATCTGTCTCGGGGAGCATCCTCGCGGTTTGTTCCTGTACGGTTTTACCTCTGTTTGCCGGCATATATAAGATGGGAGCCGGCCTGGGACCCGCCACTGCCTTTCTTTATTCAGGTCCCGCCATCAATGTCCTTGCGATAATCCTGACTGCCCGAATACTTGGATTGGAAATAGGTATCGCCCGCGCTGTCGGAGCAATTGTTTTCAGCATTGTGATTGGGCTTTTTATGCACCTGATTTATCGCAAAGAAGAGATCGATAAAAACAATGCCCAAATGGCCATGCCGAAGCCCCAGGTGAGCCGGCCATTGTGGAAAAATGCCCTATATTTTGCTTCCATGGTCGGCATCCTTATTTTTGCCAACTGGGCACGCAGCGGTGACGTCCGCGCGGTATTTCTATGTTGTCCGGGCGGACTTTCAATGTATAAGGTCGAAGGCACGCTGCTGAACACCGGGACCGAGGAGATCAAAATCCTGGATACGAAAGGTCAGACGATTTCGGTTTCCCGTGATCTGTTACAGGAAATGAAGGATGTGCCGAAAAAGAATCTTTATGAAAAGATTTATAGCAGCAAATGGATATTGGTCTTTGCTTTCCTGGCGGCATTTGGCGTGATGCTGTACATGTGGTTTACAAAAAACGAGGTCTTCGAGTGGTTCGGGGCTTCCTGGGAGTACGCCAAGCTGATTTTGCCGTTACTGCTTTTAGGTGTGCTTGTAGCCGGTTTTCTTTTGGGCAGGCCGGGCCGGGAAGGCATTATCCCGACCGAGTGGATCAATCGAGCGGTTGGTGGTAATTCGATCCGGGCCAATCTTTTTGCTTCTGTTGCCGGAGCCTTCATGTATTTTGCAACCTTAACGGAGGTTCCCATCCTGCAGGGCCTGATCGGTGCCGGAATGGGTAAAGGCCCGGCACTGGCGCTGCTGCTGGCCGGTCCCGCCCTGAGTCTGCCGAATATGCTCGTTATCCGTTCGGTAATGGGGACACAGAAGACTGCCGTATTCGTAACGCTGGTTATTGTAATGGCGACAATTTCAGGGATGCTTTTTGGCGCGTTTTGGGGGTAATGCTGAAAGTCTTGAAAAGCCGGAGACATTTTCCGGCAAATCTTGTTGCGAGAGAAAATTAAGTATGAAGGAGAAATAATTATGGATCGTAGAAACTTTCTGACCGCAGGCATAGCTGCGACGACTGTGCTTGCCTCAACGGGCCAAACGCCCGCCAAAGCCGCAAATGACAGAAATGTAAGGATTGTGGGCGTCTCATGCAGTCCACGAAAGGGCAAAACGACTGCTACTTCCGTAAACGTAGCCCTCGAAGCCGCCAAGGCGGTTGATCCCCGCATAAAGATCCAACTGCTGGATCTGGGTGACATGGAGATCTCCGGCTGGGCGGGTGGCGCCAAGCCAACCGACGCCGCGTTGCTAAAAGATGATTTTGACCTGATGGTTTTGCCGATGCTCCGGGACCCCGTGCCCGACGGCCTGATTATCGGCTCGCCGAGCTACTTCCGCTCGATGAGTGCGCTGTGCAAGGCGTTCATGGAGCGGCTCGCCGTTCTGCGCTCGCCCGAGCTGCTTCTCGCGGATAAACCGGTGGGCGTATTGTCAGTTGGTGCGTATCGTAACGGAGGCCAGGAATTGGTTATCGAACAGATACAGACAGCGATGCTTTGCCACGAAGTAATGATCGTTGGCGGCAAGCCTGCGGCGCACCAGGGCGCGACACTCTGGAATGCCTATAAAGACGACATCGCCAAGGACGAGTTTGGCATTGAGACGGCCAAACAACTGGGGATTCGCGTTGCTGAGGCGGCTCTTCGTCTGGCATGAAAATAGTTGCCGTTTGAGTCAACGGGCAAGCCGGTGCATTATGATAAAAACATTAGACTATTATCGTCGGGCGCGAAACGAGGTCAAAAACCTTATTGAGAAGCCGCCTGACATTCTCATGGAAGGGCAAAATAAGATGCTTGATGACGGAATCAAAGAGTTGATCGCCGTAGGGGCCTCTGTTTCTGCAAATTGTCATCCTTGTATGAAGTACCATACCGCAAAAGCCCGTGAATTGAAAATCGATGAAGCGGAAATTCAGCAGGCGATTGACGTCGGCAAGATGGTTCGTAAAGGCGCCACCGGCGAAATGGATAAACTGCTTGAAGAATTACTTTGAGGTATTGATAATGTCCGAATCGAATGAAAAAATCAGAGAAACCGTCCGTCAGGAATATACGAAAATCGCTCAAGGCGGCTCAGGCTGCTGCGGTTCATCGTCACCGGATAAGCTCGCCGAGGGAATCGGTTACATGGGCGAGGACCTCGAAGTCCTGCCGGAAGGCGCGAATATGGGCCTGTCATGTGGCAATCCGACCGCTATCGCAAATCTCAGGCCGGGGCAAGTCGTTCTGGACCTCGGCAGCGGGGGCGGATTCGATGTCTTTGTCGCGGCGAAAAAGCTCGGCCCGAACGGCCGGTCCATCGGCATCG
>JBARRE010000008.1:0-2398 GCA_049644065.1 Sedimentisphaerales bacterium
GCTTTCATTGAATACGCAATGCCTCTGGTTGGCGGGCTGCCCAAGACCGAATATTTGGGTAATTATCCTAAAGTTTAAGCTGCTTTAACGATAGTTGCTATCGGATGCCTGAAATGATAAAGACCAAAATAATTGCTACGCTCGGCCCATCATGTGCGGAGGCCGGAATACTCGATGCCATGATTGATAATGGTGTCGATGTTTTCCGCCTGAACTTCTCGCACGGCACGCTTGATGGGCATGACAAATTGCTGGAAACGCTGAATGCCGCCCGCTCCCGTCATCATCAAATGACCGCTGTGCTGGGCGATTTGTGCGGCCCGAAAATTCGGATAAGCAGCATCGAACCGGAAGGGCAGATGCTGTATGCCGGCGATAAGGTCACCATTGTGCCCGGAAATCAACTCGGTACGGCACATTGTTTCGGCACAAATTACGAACATTTTAACCAGGACGTGGAAATCGGTCACCGCATCTTTCTCGATGACGGCCAAATCACGCTGAACGTGGTCGGTCGAGACGGCGAAGATATAGTCTGCCAAGTTGTCGATGGCGGCATTTTGTCCAGTCGAAAGGGAATCAATCTGCCCGACACCCTAATACGGATACCGTCAATCACCGAGTTTGACTGGCAGTGTATCGACTGGGCGATAAAGCGGAACCTGGATTTTCTTGCCTTAAGCTTCGTACGTTCGGCCGACGAGATCAACCAGCTCAAAGAGTATATCGACAAGGCCGGGGCCGATATCAAGGTAGTAGCCAAGATTGAGACGCCGCAGGCACTGGCACATCTGGAGCCTATCGTTAACGCAAGTGACGCCACCTTGGTTGCCCGCGGAGATCTCGGCGTCGAGATGGACCTTGCCGAATTGCCCTTGATTCAAAAACGCATTACAAAGATGTGCCGGGATTTCGGCAAACCTGTTATCGTTGCCACTCAAATGCTCCAGAGCATGATTGAAAACCCAACCGCCACGCGCGCCGAGGTATCCGATGTTGCCAACGCTATCATGGACTATACCGATGCCGTTCTGCTTTCCGGCGAAACCGCAATCGGCAAATACCCCGTCAAGGCGGCACAGACAATCGAGCGAATAGCAAGAGTAACCGAAGCATACCTCGATAAGCAGTACACTATTGTACAGCCCAAAAGCACAACTACGGAAGATTTCGCTCTCACCGCGGCTGTGGCTCGCAGCCTCGGGCAGCTTGTCGAGGATATCGACGCTAAACTTGTTGCCGTCTGGTCGCAAAGTGGTTCATCGGCCCGCTTTCTCAGTAAGGCACGTATCGATGTGCCCATACTTGCGCTTAGCTCCGACGAGAGATCATGCCGGCAAATGTGCCTGCATTACGGCGTCATACCATGCTGCCGGCCAATCCCGGAGGACATCAGGCAGTTCACGTCCCTGGTCGATAAGCTCATTATCGAGAACAACTGGGCCCAGCCCGGCGATAGAATAGTTCTTGTGGCCGGCCGGCCGCTTAGCGCCGCCGGAACCACCAACTCCATCCATGTCCACAACATCAACGCCTGAAAGGGCGAAAGCCCGGCTTATTTTACCATAGTTCCTCCTTAACGTTTATTCCGAATGGTATCCTTTCATTCTTCAGCGGTGAAAACTGCGATTTCGGCTAAGCCTATATTCTGGGTTTCCGGCTTGACGGAAGTCACGACAAACTTCAGCCAAGTGACCTCTTTGGGCGGGAAGGTGATTTCCTTAGCGGCGGAGGCGTCGTCAGGCAGCTCCCCGACGTTTATCGAGCTGCCGTCACTGAAGGTGAGCGTCCCGGCGGTAACCTGGTCGGCGTTTGTGTTGGGTCTGTCAAAAAGCCAGATGCGGTTGATAGTTTGTGATTTATCCCAACTCAATTGCAGACTCGCCGAGGCCTTTTCGCCATTGCTTGCCCACTCGGCTGATGTATCTTCCGGGTACCCGCCAACCACTCGGTCAATAGCAGCCTCGGCGGAGTAGTCTTTGTGGGTTGATGAAGCGGTTACTTTGGCTTTCGGAGCGATGTTGCTGCTGCTCTTGAGCGGGTCTTTCTGCTGCTGCGGCTTGTTTTGCTTTTGTTTGTACTGCCGGAGCATCGCGGGATTGAGCAATTTTACCTGCTGCAGGACGAGGCCGTATCGGCTGCCCGGCGGTTTTGCCTTGAATCGGATGTTGTTCCAGCCCTGACTGAAGTTGCCCGAATAGCACAGCCAAAGCGTCAATCCGTCTTTGCTGATAAATTTGGACGGGAAATTGAGGAAATATCCCTGTTCGCCGAACTCCTTCATATATGTAACAAGCTTCCAGGGGCCTGTAATCTTATCGGATTCGAGGATGTAGGAATTCATCTTCGCGACCGTCGGCCAGCCGTCGGTTATGCACATCAGGTATTTTTTGAGCGG
>JBARRE010000009.1:0-8067 GCA_049644065.1 Sedimentisphaerales bacterium
GGCCTTATCAGTCTGTTTTTGGCCGCCGCAACCATTTGCGACGACATTATGCTATAATTTCTCTCTCAAGCACGCCAGGGACGGCGCCTGTTGAAATTTTTATCGCTCAGTATGTTTTTCGCGATTACCACATTTTCGATAATCTGAAAGTCAAACATGCCGGCTACAATAATATCCGCGCCGTTTTCGTAAGCGTACTTGAAACCCTTACTCGGATGAACAATCCCCGCGCCGAGTACCTTGTAGGCGATCCAGGGTTTTTTGACGTTTTGCATAAACACAATAGTCCTCTCCGGCGTAACCGAATATGTCGGCACAGCGGGAGTATGCACATTGTTCAGCGTTTTGAAATAAAAGTCTACATCGACTTTCTCTTTTTCCAGCGCCATCGGAACTTCCGTCACGTGGCCTCCGACGCCTGCGATAAGACCGTTCTTCTTGATAAAATCGACCGCCTTGGCCAGCAGATCGACACGGCCGTTTTCGACGTACCTGTCTCCGCAACCGCCCTGTACAAACGCTCCAACCGCACCGTTATCGATAGCCTTTTTTATCATAACGGTTACGTCATCTTCGTATATGTTGCATTGGGCCAGCCATTGGATCGTACCGCCCCGCTCGTTCCAGTATTTATTGAGAAGTCTGATAGTATTTTCGTCGCCGTGCCGGGAACCCACATTTCCGATAATGGTATTGATCCCCTCTTCTTCAGCCGCCTCGAGGATGTCCATTACTTTTTCGTCAGTGAGATAGTTCTTCATTAATCCGGCCACGAAAATCAGGTTTCTGCCATAGGCGTAGCCGTTGATCTGATTGCCGCCGCAGATCAACCTGCTGATCTTGACATTGCCTATCTTAGCCAGCGGCAGCCCTTTTATATTGTCCCGCGACATAGTCGCTATAGGTGTTTCTTTTGCTTTTGCCGCTAAAGCTTTTTTTTTCCAGACTTAAGGCTGATGCGACTCCCGCTGATATTGTGACAGACTTCTTCAAGAAAACTCTGCGATTTAAATCATCCGACATAATACACCTCTCTTTTTGTAAATATGTTTTGGGTTCCGCAATTATTGCCACAAAGTTTATATGCCCACACGTTATTTTTTGTTTGGATAAGCATCTCCTATAGTATAGTTCAAGATTTCCCGTTAATTCTGGGGACTTTCCGCCCGGACCATGATGTCTGCTGTTGTTTTCTAGTGATGGCGGCAAGCCACACCCCCTCACCGGGTGACGTAATCGGGACTATTGCATTTGCTCCAATTTCATCCTCTTTGCCCCATTTCCCGGTGCCGACGTTTATCCACTTTACCAGGAACGTTCCCTTATATCCTTTGAGGTCCACACTGGCGGAGCCGCCCTCTAAGAAAAAAAGGGCGTACATTCGGCCTGGATCGGCAGCCAGAAACACCTTCAAGTCTTCATAATCCGTTAAGAGATCGTTTCGTGGAGTAAGCTCCCATATCTTGACAACGCATTCGAGTTTTCGAAGGGCCTTGATGCAGTCCTGAGCAGGTTTGGTCAAGCCGATGCCGCCGATTGGATTGCGATGGAAACGAGTCGAGGCACAGCCGCCAATCACATTCAACACGTAACGCTGTACGGCCGATTCCGTAGTCCAGCGGCGCCAGACCCTTTTGTGATAACCACTTTTGGCCGGCCACTTGCTATTGCCGTAATTTTTGGTGTTGTTAATCGGGCGAGGGTTTTTCTTTATGCGATCCCGGACAAACAATATGTTCTGCCCGTGTTTCTTAAAGGTGTTCTTATTGCTGTTGTTCTGCGAAATGTCAAGAAAGGTATAAATATCGGGCCTATCAAAAGAGAGCAGGAATTTTTCCTCCGTATCCAGCTCCCAGCCAACGTCAAACATGTCGGTTACATAGACATCAACACCGAACTCAGCGGCTCTTTTGTTGATATATTTCATCCAATACTGTCCCCATATCGGAGGGGTGCTGGTTTCATTGTTCATGCAATACAATACATTACTGCAGGGCAGCGAATAAGAAAGCATCTTGTCCACGAATGCTTCCTGGTATTGACGCAGCACCTTATTATCGTCCATTGCCGGTACCGTGTGAAAAAACGGTTGTTGATCCGCACCCGGATGAACCTTCGGATATTTTACCAACAGCCCGGATTCCGCGGAGGTGAAGTTGATGTTATTTTCAGGATTGTATGGATTTGATTTCCAGGTGTTGAAACTCTCATGGTCCGTGTAATCAAACCGATCCCACACCTCAATCTGTACAATAATATCGCGCTGGCCGGTCCATTTAAGCAGGTTTTGAAAACGATTCCAATAGTCATCGTTCCACTGGTTCAAGTCGTATTTGCCGTTCGACAATTTTTTGAATGGATAGACCTCGAAGCCCTTGTCCTTCCTGTCACTCATTGTATTGCGGATGTAATTACCGCCCACACTCGCCAGCAAATCCAGATGTTCCTTCAAATCGGGAATCTGAAAGAGATTGTCATCTTTCGAGCCGCCCAGCAGCAGCACGGGCTCGCCCTTGTATTGCCAGTAATAAGGATTCTTTGCGTAAGGCCTGATCCGATTCATATTATGTATCTTGCCTTTCGCATCTCCTGCATCGGCTCGGAGACACAGACACAAAAGCGCACTTATTGTTATAAGAACTATTCCTGACTTGTTCATTTGTATTTTCCTTATCAATTTTGCTTTCAATTGCATTTACGGATTTCTTACGGCCGGACGACCTGGAACATCCTTCAAAATGAATCTTCCTCTGACCGTATTGAAGCTATCGTTGTTGAGACCGCCACCGGCTCCTGTGAAAGCGAGTGTGAATTCCCGACCGTCATTGCTGAGCCATTTTGTGGGGAAACTCCAGAAAAAATTGTTCAGTTCGACATGGCCCTTGCCCCAGCCGTCAATATATTCTACCGTTGTCCACGGCCCCCATGGCTCAGGAGCATCAAAGATGCCCAGGTTTCCTTTACACGATTCAGTATGTTCGGTGCAAAGAATATAACGGCCAAGGCCGGGATTATAGCTGACACTCATGCACCAGCCTGTACCGCGTTTGTCTTCAAATACCGGCTGTTTCGCTGAAACACCACCCCATTTTGGCAACCCGTTCTTACCCAAACCGACAAAGAATTGGTAATTGTCGCGGCGGTCGAATATCTTGTTCTGATCCACCCTTGCCAGATAAATCCTTCCCGGCTTATGCACAATAAGAGTTTCATGGATGCCGAAAGGCGGTATATTATCCTGTGGACAAATGAAGTAATGATAAACGTAGTTATCACGAGCGCCTGCATAGTTTTTTCCGAAGTTACAGATAGTTGGTATGATGAGTTTTTCCGACTCGAAAAATGCCCAGTTTGCCTTTGCCCATCGGGCGCCGTGGTCGGTTGATTTAGCCAATCTCGCTTCCGAATAGTGCCAGATTTTTCCATCTTTTGAATAATCAGGGACCACCCACATATAAAGAATGCCCTTAATGCAAATCATACCCCAGCTTTTGCCCTTGAATTGGGCCGGATGTTCGGCGTGTTGTCCGCCCCAGACATTGTATCCGCTGTAATTGTTCCACGGCCCTTCCACTCTGGCCACGCCGAGACTGACCCTTCCGTCGTCGTTTGTGCCGCCGAAGCCTCCCCCGTCTCCCCATGCGCCGTACAAATGATCGTCATCCGCCCAGGTAAGTTGGAAATTGTCACTACCCTGGGCAAAGCGTTTATGTGTTGACCAGTCCAGCTCCATCGCCCTGACTACCGGACTGGATGGATACGGAGCTTGGATGATTTGTGCCGAACTCGCATTCTCATTCCCGGACGATTGTGTACCGGAGTCGTTCGCCTGGCGCCACGCGGCGGACTTGGCCATGAGTTCGGTCGTAGCTGTCACTGACACGTTCTGGATGAATAACGTTACGTCTGTCTGGCGGGTGCCAATAACGTAGCGGCCACCTATCCCGTGACCGCGGAGTACCAGGTCCATGTCCCCGTCGGCATCCACATCGGCAATCGTCGGGCCGATCCCCATGGTCAGATCCGTTGCCAGTTGATGCTTCGCCCACCTGACACGGCCGCTGGAACGCACCAACTCGATCCAGAACACGTCGAGAGGTTCATCGTTGCCGGGATCGCCGTGACGATACCTGCTCTTTCCCGCAAAGATATCCAGGTCTCCATCCCCGTCGATGTCGGCGTATGCAACACCATGAAGCTGGGAGGGCAGCTTTCCGGGAAGAATCTCGTGCAGCTTGAAGCTCGGTTTTTTCCCGCCCGAAGACTCAAACCAATAGGCCCCATAGTGATGCGCCCGCGGGAGAATCAGGTCCACATCGCCGTCGGCGTCCACGTCGTATATCTTGATCTGCATCGTCTCGTGGCCCCGCCTCGCGGAGCCGGGTGAGGGCAGCGAATGCCTGGTCCAGCCGCCCCGCGCGTCTTGCTCGAACCACACGAAGTCGCTCACGATGTCCAGTCGCCCATCCTCGTTCAGGTCGCCGATTCCCAGGCCGTGCAGCGGAGACTTGTCCACGGTGGTCCAGGACCAGCTCGAAGCGTTTTCCGGATCCTGGGGGATCTCGTAGATTCGAATTCCTCTGTCGGGACAGACGTCGGAGCAGATCATCTCATCTCGGCCGTCGCCATCAATATCAATGAATATAATGACTTCAGGCCACCTGGTATCCCAGGTAATGTGGTGCTTAGTCCAGACGTCCGTTGACGGCGGACCGGGATTCTCGAACCAGAACAACTCATTCTTATTACGGTCGTCGCTGGGCCGGCGATGAGTCGTCAAGTCCAGGTCCCCATCTCCGTCCAGGTCATAGGGCACGGTGAAGCCGATGTCGATCTCTGTCGGCTTGGGATCAGGGGGGTACAACGGATGTCGTTTCCAGAAGGGCCCTTCGAACCACTGCAGGCCGGCGACGATGTCGATCACTCCATCCCCGTTGATATCGGCCATCGGCACGTGGCCCATGTTCGTCTCCGCCACCGTGGTCAGCCTGGTGCGCGTAAACGTCACGTCACCGGCGGTCACGCCGGCAGCCGCACCATGCCTTACCAGCAGCACGACCCACGGACCGGACCCCGGGGGACACAGAGTAACGCTCCGCTCGGTGCTGACCGTCTGCTGGGTTTTCCATTTGCTCGTGGATATCTCCAGCCAGCGGATTATGCATGGCCTCTTCAGCGAACTAATATCCAGTTTAACCTCTCCTCCGTCCGGGAAATAGACCGCATACTCCTTACCCTGGTTCGCCAGGCAATAGGCTTCGTTTGGCTTTCTGTCCGAAAGCAAATCATTACGAGCGGCACATGTGAAGATATCCACATTATCCGTGAGCATCCGCAGGCTGCAGATGTTCGCCTGCGCCTTTTCGCCAAGTCCCAGTCCCGCAGGTGGACGGTGGAACCGTGCCGACGCCATCCCTCCGAAGATGTTCCGCCAGAACCGCTCCACACCGTCCACATCCGCCCGGAACCACCTTTCGGGACCGGTATCGGCCCCGTAAATCTTGACGTTGGTCAGCGGGCGGACGCGATCGGCGACACGGGACAACTGAAGCCGCAAGCTGTCCCAGTGCCGTTGTCCCCTTTTGTGGCTATTCTGCGACACGTCCACAAACGAATAGGTCTCCGGATCGTCGAACGTCGCGTGGGGTATCGGGGGGTCTTTGTCCAGGTGATCGTACCACATCTCCGTTGTCTGAACGTCAACGCCGGCCTGTTTGGCCTTAGCTTTAACATGCTCCGACCAGTATTTCCCCCACTGCGACGTTGCCGCCGTTTCATTGTCCATGCAGTAGAGGACGTGGCCGAACTTCAACGAGTGGGAAAGCATTTTATCAACAAAGCGCCGCTGATACTTCAGCACGGTTTTCTGGTTCCTTACCGCCGGCACCGACTGGAAGAAAACGTTTTCGGAATGGCCGGGTTGATGGTCAACCACTTCGGAAAGTCCTGTCTGTTCAGCCGTATAGTTGATGTTGTTCTTCGGATTAAACGGATGCCGTTGCCAGAATTCCCGATAGAAGTCGTATGTGGCCCATATCTCGACCTGCACGATAATGTCCCGTTCGTGGGTTACTTTGAGGAAGTTCTCAAACCGCCGCCAGTATTCATTGTCCCATTGGTCCAGGTTGTATTTCCCGTTCACCTGCTTGAACGGCCACACATTGCCCTCGTCCCGGCCGCTCATGGTGCAGCGGACATAGTTGCCGCCGACTGACTTGAGCAGATTTAACTGCTCGATTAACCGCGTACCGGTCCATTGAAACAGGTTGTCGTCATCCGTACCGCCCAGCAGCAGCACGGGCTTGCCCTTATACTGCCAGTAGCGAGGATTTCTTGCGTACGGTCTGATACGATTCGCATTCTCGTCTTCGGTTGCAGCGTATGAGCCACCCGATGCAAAGAGAACACTCGCTCCACACGCGAGCGTCAATAGGGTAGTGCGGCAAGTATCAAACATCAGATTTTCCTTTCCTTAGCTGTTACGGGAACGGCGGACAGGTTCACGCATGGCATTGAGCCACCAGCCGTCACCGTAGCCGTTTCGTATGACAATCGCATCGCCTATGTCAACATCAGATTTTGAAGGGGCTTGGGCAAGTTTTGCCGAGGACGTTCCCTGTGATTCAGGACTTGCCGTTTGCCATGTATCTCCGGGCCAGACCGCTGCTGATAGGTGGGTCTCCAAAGTCAAAATGAGAATGCTCAACAAGATTCTCTTGCGCATGGATTTGTCCTTTCCTTCATAATCTATCAGTAGTCTTCGCGTACTTGCTCCATTTCTGTTGTGAACTACATAATTCCTTCTACTCATAAATAGCATATCTTTTTTCTTTAGCTTTGCAACTCTCCAACTTCACAACGTTCATACTTTGCTACAGCAAGTTTCGGTACATGCTGTGCATACTATCAGCGCTATGCTTCAACGATACATAGCAGAGGATTGGTCTTCCACCTACCGCGCGTGAAGTCAGGAAAATCCACCGGACGAGACTTGTTAGCCACCGACCGTTCGCTTAGTTCAGAGACAACGCTCCAGGCAGCCGCGTCGTAAACGTCCATATCCGGCGGCGTGCCGGTGTGCAGGGCCTGTATCAATCGATAAACCACCATATAATCCATCCCGTTGTGCCCGAAGCCACTGGCCTTGTTGCCTAGCGCCTTCCATAGCGGGTGGTCGTAGTCCTTCTGATACTTATCAGCAGGTTCCCAAGCGTGGTTGGCACTTTCTCCCTCGATGTAAATCCTGTCGGGGTATCCCCGAAAAATGCCTTTGGTGCCCTGCACAAGATTGATACGGCTGTACGGCCGAGGCGTGCTGCAATCGTAATAAATGGTAATTGTTAGACCATTAAACGTCCGAATTAAACTGACATTAACATCGCCCTGCGCGTGCTTTTCTCTGGCCAACTGATGTTCCGGACCGAATTTCTTCTCGGCGTAAAGATCCAGTCCTCTTGACTTGCTGCTCATTGAAACCAGATAATCGAACCTGTCACCACGGTTAATGTTCATACATTGGGCCACCGGTCCAAGGCCGTGAGTAGGATACAAATTGCCATTGCGTTCAATCGAATGCTGTCTGCTCCAGGCTTTTCCTCTTGCGGAGTTGAGGCTAAGAGCACGACAATCGTGGAGGTACCCGACTTCGCCATGCAGCAGTTCTCCCAAAAGCCCCTTGCGAACCATATTCAGGACCATCATTTCGCTGCGCCCGTAACAGCAGTTCTCCAGCATAACGCAGTATTTGCCGGTGTTCTCTGAGGTTTCCACCAGTTGCCAGCATTCGTCAAGAGTCACTGCAGCGGGTACTTCAGTGGCAGCGTGTTTGCCGGCTTTCATCGCTGCCACACACACAGGCACATGCCACCTCCAAGGTGTTGCGGTAATAACTAAGTCAATATCCTCCTGCTCGCAGAGTCGTTTGAAGTCGGTCTCGCTGCGACAGTAGCCGACGGGTTTTGGCTGGCCCGCCTGCTCGACCCATTTCTGCACCCGTTGAACTCTCTCGGGAATGATGTCACAAACAGCTCGAATCTGGGTTCCTTTCATATCCAGCAAAACCTTGCC
>JBARRE010000010.1:0-11560 GCA_049644065.1 Sedimentisphaerales bacterium
AGATTCACCAATGATGAATTCTGCGAACCAGCTATTCTCGTCCGAGATGCTTCGGCGGAAGTTGGACTCCTTGTCAGCTACGGGGCTGGGGTCAGCCAAAAACCTGGCTGCTTTCTTTTCCTTGGAACCCTCGGACAAGTAGCCGAACACGAATTTAGCCCGGGGCACATGATTCTGCCTCCAGGCCTCCAGAAATGCCGTGAACGTGGTTTCCCGCTCTAACGCACGTCCTCGGGCTATCTGCATGGTCAATTGCCTGGCATAATCTTCCGTATCCCGCTGTGCCTTCTTTGCCGTGATATACAAGTCAAAACTTACATACGCAAAGCCGATGATAATCAGCAGCAGCAGAGCGGCCACTGTACTGGTATATCGGTGCCGGGCGATGATCTTGCGCAGCAAATACGTAGTACTAATCGACTTGACGCGAATGGGACGGCCGTCAAGCCAGTTTTCAATGTCGCTCTTCAATTCAGCAGTAGATTGATATCTCTTAGCCGGCTCTTTCTCCAGGGCCGTGAGCAAAATTGCCTCGACATCGGAGTCGAATTTACGAATAATCTGCCGGGGCCTGACCGGATCGGCCTTCTGGATATTCTGCAAGACCTGCAAAGTCGAGCCGGTAACTTCGTATGGATATTGGTCTGTCAACATGTGGTAAAGCATGACACCCAGAGAATACACATCCGTACGCACGTCAATCAGATCAGGCCGTCCCGCCGCCTGTTCGGGTGACATGGTAGAAAGCGTTCCAGCCAATTGGCCGGTCATCGTGGCAACGGCGTTGTCCGGGGCCTGCTCACTTAAACCAACCGCCTTTGCCAATCCAAAATC
This sequence comes from Sedimentisphaerales bacterium, assembly GCA_049644065.1. Lineage (GTDB taxonomy): Bacteria > Planctomycetota > Phycisphaerae > Sedimentisphaerales > Anaerobacaceae > JAFGPJ01. The sequence continues at coordinate 835 of JBARRE010000010.1, forward strand.
AAGTACGTGCGGCTCACCGCGCTTGTCTACAAGAATGTTGGCAAATTTCAAGTCACGGTGGATGATGCCCTGCTGGTGGGCATACGTTATGGCCGTGCAAATCTTACTGAACAACACCACTGTTTCCCGGAAGGACAGTTTCTCCGAGCGCGCGTATTTCTCCAGCGGCAGGCCCTCGATATACTGCATCACAAAGTAATACTGATGATGGATAATTCCGCTGTCGCGGATACTGACTATGTTGGGGTGGTCGAGGCTCGCGATAAGCTCGGCCTCCCTCTCGAAATAGTAGCGTGCTCTGGCCGAAGCCAACAATGTAGGCAGCAACACCTTGATTGCCACATTTGTTTTGGTAGCTGTGTGAATGGCCTTATATACCGCTGCCTGGCCGCCTCGCGGCAACTCCTCCACGATCTCGTAACCTTCGATCATTGACTCCAATGTTTTAGCAAAATCCGGTTTGCCAGATTGTAATATTGTTCCCGGCGGTATTGCTCTGGTAGGAAAATCATCCTGAAGTACGCATGTCTTTTCAACAGAGGCGTCGGTAGTATCTTTGTAAACGTCCGCTGCTTCTGACTTGTCAGTTTCACCCATGTTTGACATGGAAGATTCTATTTGTTGCCGGCAGCTTTCACACTCGGTAAGATGAGTCTCTATCGCCCGCCTCTCTTCGGCTAAACAATCTCCATCTGTGTAGCGTTCAACCAGTTCCTGAGTCAGACAAGCATTCATTATTTCATGTCCCGAAATAGATTTTTACAAGCCTTGACAATATGAATGTCTCTCGATTATTCTACTCTGAACAGAAGTGTAATGTCAAGCAAGATTTACATGCTCTATTTTTAAAATTATCTCTTATGCAACAGAGTACCTATTTCGGCATAGGTCACAGGTAGTAAGGTTTGTCCCTCCGGCGTGCTATTAGTGGACAACTTAAGGAGAGAATCGCACAGTAGAAATTTGACAAAAAGCTTGCCTATTATTCCTTGGTCGTGTAGTTTTGTCACGAGTTTTCAAGCGTCGGACTTAATATTCTTATACGAGAAATGTCGGTAGGGAACAACTCAGCAGTTTACGAGAGAGACCTATGGCCAAGACAAAACTGATTATATCCGGGCCTGTAGAGACCAAAGAGGTTTTACTCGATCCAAAAGGCACAACGTTGGGGCGAGGTTCGAATTGTGATGTTATACTCGATGATACCGCCGTATCCCGGCTTCATGCGAGAATCTCTCAGGACCCTTTTGGCCGTTGGATTGTCGAGGACAACGACAGTCAAAACGGCATACTAATCGAAGGGCAACGTATTAAAGCCCAGGCTATATTGCCTGATCAGAAAATTAACATACGTCCATTCACTCTATCGGTTTTACAGGAATCTGACCGGCAGGCACTTCCAGGTATGGCGCCGAAAAGCACAATCCTGATTGTCGACAAGGCCCTGGAACAAGACATCGTATCATACAAAGCCGACCAGGCTACCATTTTATCTCCGGCCCTTTTACACGACCTCAATGAACTCACTGGCCATCTACTGAAATTGTCGAGTCCCGCAGAGCTGTATTCCGAAGCGTGCCAGTGTATGGCCAAAATGCTGGGCACTCTTGTGGCTATTGTAAGACTACCCTGCAATTCCGAACCTCTGCCAATCCCCCCTGATGTTCTCTCGTTTCATTTCGGGAACCGAGAGATAAATAGCAATCAGACCGCTTATCTGCATTTCTCCAAGCGCGTACTTGAAGCAGTTCGGTCGACCAATGCTCCTGTCATGGCAAGCAGCGGAAGGTCTTCCGACCGGGATATAGCGCTGACAATTGTTGACGAATATAAGCCTCATGTGGTGTTCTCCGCACGCGTCAACGACTTAGGCGAAACCATCGACGCCTTGTACGTGGATATTCTGGAGGACAAGTCGTCGAAAGAAATGTTCGACTTTGTGGAAGCGGCTGCGCGCCAGGTCAATTTTGCGCAGAAAAACCTTTTCTTCATCGAGTTGCAAAAGCAGGAAAAAGCGCTCAGAGAAGCCAATACCAAACTCAAAGAGAAAGATCGTATAAAGGACGAATATGTCTCGCGTGTCACCCACGATATAAAGGGCCATCTGGCTGCCATACAAAGTTGCCTATACGTATCGGCCAACGAATCAACCGGCCCGCTCAATGAGAAGCAGTCCAAATTCATGGACAAAGCACTCAAACGGACCAGTCAGCTTACAAGTTTTGTCAAGGAGCTGCTGAACCTGACACAAATGAGACTCAGCGGGCGATTGGAAATGGAAGCTTTTTCTTTGCCGGATTCCATATCCAAGGCGCTATCCAGCATCGCCAATCGAGCTAAAGAAAAATCGATTACTGTAAGCTCCAATGTCGAACCGTCAGTGGGCGAAATTGTCGGTAATGAATTTTCTATTACTGAAATGGTCACGAATCTCCTCTTCAACGCTGTCAAATATACACCGGAGAACAAGACTGTCCGGCTCGAGGCCAAAAGAGATGATAATTATGTTCGGATAGATATTATCGACACAGGTATAGGCATACCGGCAGAGGAGCTCGAAAATGTGTTTGAGGAGTTCTTCAGAGCAAGTAATGCCCAAAAAAACGAAAAAGACGGTACAGGATTGGGCCTTTCAATCGTAAAACAGATAATAGAACAACATGGCGGTGATATCTCCGTGGAAAGCCAGGAAGGCCAGGGTACAAAATTCACCGTTATATTGCCGCAAGATAGTTCCACACCAGTCTGTTCGTAAGACTGGTTTAGTGCTGTTGATGAATTGTATGTTAAGAGATACGGCAAAGCTGACTGTATCTGAGAAATGTTTATTTAAATCTTGTGAGGTGAAAGATGGCGAAAGCTAAGATTTTGATTGCAGATGACGACCAGGATATCAGAGAGTCCGTACAGGCTATTTTAGAGAGCCGACAATACGAAGTGATTACAGCCGCCGACAAGATCGAAGGCATGGATAAAATCAAGACCGAGAAGCCGGATTTGGTCATACTGGATGTGATGATGTCTACATGGCAGGACGGCTTTGAAATGGCCAGGGAGTTAAAGAAAGATCCACTGTATAAAGAGATGCCTATTTTAATGATGACGGGAGTGAAAGAGCAGACCGGCATGGATTTCAAATCGACCGCCGGCGACCCGACCTGGTGTCCCGTGGAGGGATTCCTGGACAAACCCGTAGAACCCGATGTTTTGATAGCCGAGATCGAAAAGCTCCTGTCAGCAAAAGAGTAAAATATAACTGGCTTCCCGCACCAGTCGAGCTTGTGCTCAATCCCGATTACAGCGGGCTGAGCATGTTTTCGCTAAGCGTGTATTGTCGATCCTGATTTCTATTAAAAAAGCGGGATCCATACGAAACTAATAAGTATGGATCCCGGACTATTATAAATCAGCTATATCAGCCGCACAGTCAATGCAGCCTACTGCGGTTCCGGCTCCGGAGCCTGTCCATACAGCCGAATGTCATCAATAAGCATCTTACCCGAAGCGCCCGGTATCGTCAGATTGCCTCTGGTGCCAAATCCAATAGCGATAGTATCGACATCGGTCAGGATTACGCCCTGCTCGGCAAAGGTTTGCAGCGGGATTCTCCACTCCGTCCAGTTCTCCGTCTTTCCTGCGCTGGCATCATCGTGATATACCACCGCGGGCGAGCCGGATTTATCCGCTACGGCTACATACATCGGCTCATCGGAATTATTCGGATCGCCGTAGAACCACAGTGACAACGCCGTGATGCCATGCTCCGTCCAATTCCGGTTCCGGCTCAGCTTAAACTCAACCTCAGAATACTTGAAGAAGCCCTGCTTATTATTGTCGTAGGAAAGCGGCATCGACTGACCTCCACTGAGAACTATGGTCTCCTCAGTATAAGAGGCAGTGGTTTCGTCGCCGACTGCGGCACCGGTGCCGTTGCCGGGATCGAAGGGAACGCCCGGCGAGCCATAGCCAAGCCCATCAATCCATGAGTACCATATCTGGTTCTCGCCGGCGTCGTAATTTTCGAAATCATCCACGACAAAGAATTCCTGCGTCGTAAAGCTCCAAACCTCGCCTTCCCATATCGCCGGGCTTTTCGCGCTGTTTGCCTCATCAACGCGCCAATAGTATGTTTGGCCCAAATCGAGCGGCATTGGACTGTATCCGGCCTCGGTCACGGTCTGGACTGGTGCACTGCCATCTATCACAGCCTGCTCGTCGGTACTGAGGTACACATCGTGCTCGACTGCCTGACGCCCTGCCCTCCAGCTTAGAACTACATCCACGGCCACATCCGTTGCTCCCGAATCAGGATACGGCTCTCTTGCCTGCACAGGGACATACAAGAACTGAACCTCGCTGAGGCCGTACTGATTCAGAATACCTTCGCCCCAATTGCTGATGGGGGTAAGCCTGACGTACTTCACCGGCACACCGCCAAAATCAACGTTCGTATTGTGTGCGTAGTCGACCAAACCGGGCCCTTGAGCAAATTCATGAGTCGTTCCCAAAGTTGTATAATCTGTGCCGTCGATCGAATACTCAATCTTAACTTCCTTGAATCCCAGACCGATATTCTGCTCCCAACTTTCATTAAAGTTCCACACCCGCATCTCCTGGAGTTTGTAAACTTTATCGAACTCATACTCAATCCAGGTCGGCTGCTCACCCGTCAGGCTGCTCAGCCACATCGTACCGGCGGAATAATTGCCATGCAGCAAACCGCTCTGGTCCAGTCCCGAACCGTTAACGGTATTTCCGGGCTCCTGATCTGGCGCGCTGCTGGAAGCTGAGGCAATTATATTCTCGCCGGGGATTTGGTATGCAACCGGCTCGACGGTAAAGCTCCAGATTTTGCCTTTAAATGTCGGGCCCGTCGGCACGTTGACCTCATCGATACGCCAATAATAGATTTTGCCAAGGTCTAAATTTAGAGTTCCAATTACAGGATAATTGTTGGAGTCCTGCCGGCCCTTGTACACGCCGTTCGGGTCATTGGTTGCAGTTGCATCACTCACATCCTTGAAATCAGTGCCGAAGTATACATCATGCTTGTCGGCGTAGAGCCCCGGCGTCCAGCTTAGGATTACATCGGTCTGCACATCTGTGTCCCCGTATGCAGGGTGCGGATCAGCGGCGTCCGCCACATCCGATATATCGAAGGGAACGTATGCTACGCTATCGACTCTTTCCCAGTACTCAATAATTAATGTAGCAGTGCCGGAAACGGGGTCGTATTTGATCACATTTCCGCCGGTGACTTCGGCGCCGCCTGTCCAATCCGGATCGAGCGAAGTGGCAAAACGTGAGACCATCAGAATAGTACCGTCCGGCCCATGATCTACATCCAACATGTTCCTGAAAGTAATGCCGGCTTTTTCAATGGAAAGTTCTTCGCCGGTAAGGTAGTCGTATGTACGAATCTCGTTGCGGCGCTGGCTTGCGACCCACAGATCCTGCTGACCGTCGCCGTTAACATCGGGGCCGAGAATGATTCCCTGGGACTCGCGTATTTCCGTGGCGGGATAGCTCGCAACACGAGCGCCAATCCCGGCACCATTCTTAAGGGCCACAGGGTCCCAGACATTGATTTTGTTACTTGAGTCGTTGTAACCTTTGGCCATAAACAGCTCGCCAACACCATCTCCCGTGATATCCGGGCCGACAAGCAGTCCCCGGCCGCCGCCGCCGTCCCAGTTCTGATTCTCAGGATCGGTGTCAGCAAAATCCCAGCTATCCAATAGTGTCGCAGGGTAATTTCCCAAAGTCGTGCCGTCATGTACCGCGATTAAGTCACTCCTGCCTATGACCCACAGGTCATCGACGCCGTCTCCATTGTAATCGTAGCCCCACTGCAGGTCGCTCTGCTGATCGGAAGTCGTAATTTCAGTCACATTCCCAAGCAGTTCACCTGTATCGTAATCAAAGCGTTTTACCGTCCTGTTTGCACCCCAGCCGCCCTGGGCGACATAGACATATCCATCGGGGCCGATTTCGACCTGGGAAGGATTCTCAAGGTCCGAGAGAGGGTCGGTCGTTGTTTCCCATACAATTTCGCCGGCATCCGTAAACCTCACTACGCTCGGAACGCCATGGCTTGTTATAACATAATCCCCCAAAGCAATCTGCGATACAAGCAGAGATAAAATTAAACATAGCCGCAATTTCTTACACATAAGACTCCTCCCTCAAAAAGGTTGACATAAATCGACAAATCGGCTGACAATGATTATTCCCTGCTCTACACTCTCGCCCGTATATGCAAAGAATAGCTTTTCCAGCTTGAGGCCGCCTCCTTCCTTAGAGATACTAAAATTGCAGAAATTCCACCCACTGAAGGATCCCAAATCCATAGGAATCCAGCCATTTTCATTGATAATATTTTATCATAACCTATCGCCTGTATACCACCTTGACGGCACATTGTCTCCTGTAGTTTCTTCTATAGCGGAAACGTGTCCGTCCAGCCAAAGGACATTAGCTCTTCCACCGGTCCTGTCGGCGTCGGCGTATCTAATGTTGTGTCTGAAAATTTGCCGATATTGCATGGTACGACCGCCGCCGCTTCGATACTGCGTAAGATTCATAGCGCCGGGTGTATCATTATTATGAAAACCGTCGCTGGTTCCACACTCCGGCCTTGGTTCGGCGTGGTCGGTACAAAAAATGAATTCTGAAATACGGTGAATATCATTTGTATTTCGACCCCTGTTATTCGAATGATGATTCAAACCAAACGCTGCATGCTGGATTATTTTCCCTGGATCGGGATAATTACTATACGAGTATATTAATCCTTCGGGAGCACGTACCAAACTCGGACAGCCAAAAATTTGCGTCTCTTTCAAGTAATCTATGTAGAAAAGACCCCAATAACTATCGCTGGAACCGGGTTTTAGATAAGTAACACCGTCCGGCGCATGCCATAGAAACTGATTAGCACTCTGTGTGTTGGGAATTTTTCGTTCGTAGTCGTCAAGGTACATTTGCACGGCCAATCCCACGCTCCGCAAATTTGATTTGCAGGCTGATTCCCGTGCCATCTCCTTGACCCTGCGCATCGCAGGCATTAGAATTGATAATAATAAAGCAATGATGGCAATAACCACCAATAGCTCTATTAACGTAAATCCTCTTGTCATTTGCTTAGTCGGCTTTTTTTTGTGATTCGTCATTTACCATTCTCCTATAAATCTGTTCAATAAATTTGAGTAACTCAACGGCGTGTCTCAAGATATTCCGGACGTTGCCCTGATAAGCCTATATAAACCAGGGTTTCCCATTTACACTTCACTGAAACACTCCTGTAAACAGCGAGTCTCATAATACCGTAATTTCATCTCAATGTCAACAATTTTCTGTAGTTTTATACATCATATTAGTCGATTTTAAGCGCAATTTTAATAAATATTGATTCAATTCCGGATATACCATACTTAATTCCAGCCGATCTCTGCGTTCCAAAGCGGGTAGCTGTCAATGTAACGTGACCCGAACCGCATGAACAGATGTCGTAGGGTGGCGGCTTGCCCTGAGCGAAGTCGAAGGATTGCCCCACCAAATTCTAAACCTGTCCTGAGCAAGGTCGAATGGATAGTAAACCTGTGCCCGCGAAGGCGGGTATAATCAATGACAAAGGTCAATCGCCACGCCTGTCATTAGCAAGCACAACTCATCGAAAAATGTACCACCTATGGAACAGGCGTACTCCTTAATTCCCCCAACGGCCCTAATATTCCTTAAAATGTCCAGTTTTCTTCTTTCATAAAATCTTCAAGGTTAATCCAGCGTATCCCAAAATGATCGCAGACATTAGGGATTTTTGCTGCGTTTTCTGTTTTCTTCTCTTGAGTTACCACACAGGCACCAGATATCTTTGCTCTGGCAATAACAAATGGATCAGCAACTGGTTTCCCCTTGAGTCTTTCCTGCTTACGAATCATCGCCTGAAAATGCCGCACCTGGAAATCTTACCTACAAATTTAAGTTCTTCAGTTGTCGATTCCAAGAATAATATATTTTTCTGTTCTTTTGCCCAAATCGTCAGCGAATCTTCACGCGACCCAATCTCATTAAAAACTTCCCTTACCGAAATAAGTTCTCCGGCTGAAACCAAAGTATGGAACTTTTCCCACAGCGTAGGAAACCTTTCTGGGTAATAATGTCTGAATAGGTTGATAAGAGAATCGCTGTCGAAAACATATTTCATGCCGTCGCCCCCCTATTAAGTACATAGCCCTCGAATGTGCTCACATGTACTTCTTTCATGCCAAGGTAATCGGCAAGCTGTGGCTTTGATATAGCGCCTTGGTAGTATTTCCCAAAAGCGGTTTCAATGTAATGCGATCCCAGGTATGCCCCTTTAGTATAATATGGGTTGCCGCCCGAACCAGGCTTCCCGCGCTTCAATCTCTCCTCGTTCCACTCTTTCACTTTTGCCTCATAAAATGCCTTTGTGATGTGGTTAAGATCAAGACACTTTCTTAAGATAACCTCACGGCTAACGCTATATTTCTTGGCAAGTCGTGTCAGGAGATTATCGTCTATGGTCTGATTGCGTATTTGAGGCTTTACGTCTTCGGTAGGCACAAGAAATTCACCCGCGAATTTATTGCAGAATACTTCTATGCGTTTGTTGGGGCCTCTCATTCTCTTGACAAAATCATTATGTCTTAGATCGATGCCGCCGGTCTTGAAAAGAAGATGCGCCAGTTCATGAAAGAGTGTGAATATCTGACGTATTGTCGCCTGGCTGTTATTGATATAGATTACGGGAAACACATTATCATATAGACAGAATCCGGAACATTCCTCATCCTTGAAAGCAACCTTAAAGACAAAGATCCCGTGTTTTTCCAGTACATCCCGCCAATATTTCAATGCCTTGTCATTTGTCGTTAGTGCATACTGTTGATTCAGCCCAACGCCTAAGTATTCCCGAGCCGCTTTAGCTACATCGGAAATGGCATCTGATCCATTTATCGTAATGTCAGAAAATACTTGTTTTTTTGCAGGATTGACTCCGTCAAATAATTCTCTGAGATTCTCTTGCATCGCCTTGGCCTGACGCACCAAATAGAGCAATCTTGGCTCTAAAAGATCAATTTCTTCTTGAGGCAATGTCCGAAAAGACTCTGCAGGAGTTTCTTCTTCAGGCGGCTCAGGAAAAAAGAACAGAGCTAAAGGCCGCTTGTAGATTTCATAAGCAAGCCGTTCCAGTTGAACATATGTCGGGCTGGCCGCGCCTTTTTCCCAAGATGCAACGGTTTCGGAAGTTATCCTTTTCCGTTTAAGTTTGACAACAACATCATCTATATCAAAACCGCGGGTCTCTCTGGCCCAGCGAAGCATATCAGGATTTACGGGTATTTGTTCGCTCATACTGTTGCCTCGATAGTCTGCATCATATTATTGCCGAAGATATCAACCACCAAAATGAACTAGGAAAAAATAGTAACTGTTTCACGTTTTTCCTGACATAAACTACCAAAACCCACACTTGTCGTCAAAGGAAAACTTGGAAGTTAGCTTTGAGGGTAATAGGGACTTTTATTTATGTCACCATATTAAGTTCTTCTACTTTTGTTTATTTACAGCTTCAACCTGCTTTTTCTTCTTTGCACCTTCGACCTTTTTCTACTTTTCGGTCGACCTACTGCTCAAGAACGAAGCATAAAAAAATAGACATACCTAATATTCCCCTGGTTGGGTAGGCCCTTCACGTATCTCGAAAACTTCAGTGTCGATACCGTGATTCCGTAGTAGCCAGTCGGATATCGCAAGCCTGCCAGGTTGCGAGCACTTCTTGCGAGCGCCGGGTTTTGATATGAATACTAGCCGCTTCACATTATGACCGGCTTCCTTGGCCATGATTGCCTTCAGGACATCCAGCTCAAACTCGGTCTTCGGCTTTGGGAGTCCCAAGGCCACTTCGACAATCGTTGCCTCGGATGGGAAGTAGTAGTCCACCCGGAAGCGGTTGTCGCCGGATATTTCCTGTTCGGCGTAGTCGGCACCAAACTCCTCGCTCGCAAGGTCGCGCAGGTTAGCCATAAAGGAGCTCGTTGCAAGGTCGCCTGCTCCCGGCCCCTTGACCTGGAAGAAGCCTGGGGTCTCGGTTACAAGTCCCTGGGCAAGTTTAAAAAGCCGATTCGCTAGATTCATCGATGCCTTCCGTCCTACCTAACTATGTATATATAGATGTCCGTATAACATCCCAAGCCTCTCGGCATAAAGTAAGAAAGCACAAACTACTACGTTGCCGCTTCAGAGCTGTCATATCCGCTATGTTCAATTATAGATGTATCTGCCTGTTGAGCAAGGAAGAAATGTCTTTTTGGACAGGATTTACAGGATTTACACAGATTTTTATCTTTTTCTTTTAACAGTGCTCGTCAGTGTTAATCAGTGTCTAATGAAATTCAAAAACTACTTTCAGACACGGAACTACACGGATTTACACGGATTTACACGGATTTACACAGATTTACACTGCATTTTATCCTTTTTTCTTTAAACCGTGTTCATCGGTGTTAATCAGTGTCTAAAAAAAAGTATAATTATTTTATTTTTTCACTTGACGGCCAACGAACCTATATGTATGATATAAATTAAACATATAGAATATAGAATATAGAATACAGGAGACAGAATACAGAAAACAGGCACTGATAGCCAAATAGTAAATTGTTAATGCCATAAGGCATCCTGTGAATAATCATTAATCAAT
>JBARRE010000011.1:0-4341 GCA_049644065.1 Sedimentisphaerales bacterium
TGCGTTTGCCGGATGGCACCTGGTCCAAACCTCGAAATCTGGGCCCTCGAATTAATTCTACCTATATTGAACAAAGCCCAAGGATCTCTCCGGACAAAAAGTACCTGTTCTTCACCCGCAGCGACGGTTGGGATCCAAGAAAACACAGCGCGGACATCTACTGGGTTGAACTCAAGGAATATTTGCCCGAATCCTATCGATAGGGAAATAAAACTTGTGATGAACACAAAATCATTAAAATAAGGAGCAGGCCAGATTTTCATATCAAAAACAAAATCACGACAAATCATATTTACAGTATTTACTCTTAGCCTATCCCTAACAACGGTAGTAAATGCTATAGAGAAAGATTCTTTCTGGCCCCAATTTCACGGGCCGAATCGAGATAATATCTCTACTGAAAAAGAACTCTTGAAGAAGTGGCCTGAGAATGGCCCCACTCTAATATGGACGACCAGTGGGCTGGGACATGGATTCTCCAGCATATCCATTGCTAATGGAATGATTTACACAGCCAGTAGTATCGGAAACGATACAGTCGTTATAGCATTAAACTTAGATGGTAAAGTTTTATGGAAGGTTAAAAACGGCAAGGCGTGGACTGGAGCCCATCCCGGTTCCCGTAGTACTCCAACCATCGATGGCGACAGATTGTATCATCAAAGCCCTCATGGAAATCTTATCTGCCTGGACGTCAAAACCGGAGACATAATATGGCAGTTCAACATTATTGAGAAATTCAACAGCAAGGTTCCCCGATGGGCTCTTGCAGAATCCTTGTTGGTTGATGGTAATCACCTGATTTCATGTCCTGGTGGTCCACAAACCTGTATGGTCGCTCTTGATAAAACAAATGGATCAGTTGTTTGGAAATCTCCCAGCACAGGAGAATTGGCCGGCTATGCCTCTCCGTCTTTGTTTGAGTATAAGGGGCTGCGAATTATAACAACACTTACTTCCAAAAGCTTCATCGGAGTGAATGCCGACACCGGTGAATTGCTATGGCGCATAAAACACGAAACGTATTATGACGAAAATATAATGAAGCCCATTTTCCACAATGGTGAGGTCTTTATAAGTACCGTGGTGGTGGGCTCCGTCAAATGGAAAGTTAATGTCAAAGACGGCAAGGTCTCACTCGAAGAAATATGGCGCACACAGCAACTTGACAATCATCACGGTGGAGTCATCTTAGTCAATGAAAATCTCTACGGTTCGGGCGCCGTCCGCAACAGCTTCGGGCGAGGTTTGTCCCAGTTATTGGTTTGTCTGGACTTCAAAACCGGCCGGATAAAATATATGGATAAGTGTGCAAAAGTATCGCTCACATACGCCGATGGAATGCTCTACGCACTAAGCATAGACGGCGTTATGGGTCTTGTTCAACCTACTCCTATCGGACACAAGCTGGTCAGTTATTTCAAAATTCCAAAAGGCGGAAAAGGCAAAAGTTGGGCCCATCCCGTGGTCTGCGGCGGCAGGCTCTATATCCGCCATGGTGAGTTCCTTTACGCATATAGCTTGAAGGAATATCAAATAGGCAAGGGGGCCCTATGAAAAGGAGATTTGTTATGAAGCGGACAAAGCATCATATTGTATGGCTTTTGACTTTTTTAGGAATAAGTTCTATCCAGGTGTTCGGAAAGCCCTTTGCCGGACTCCTTGACCGTGCGGAACAATCCCGACTGTGATGTAAATACTTTGTCAGGCATAAAAGGATCGAGCCCCGAGGCAAAGATACTCAGAATCGACGGCGGCCTGAAGCCCTGAGCCTCTTCCCCACCGGTCAGCGGTGTCGGCGGAGTACCAAAACGCTCTTTGTACGTTTGAAGCTCTCCTTGATAGCTTGCCAAGCGGTGTTCGTAGTCTTTCCGGTTGACGTACATACCCAGCGGAATAAGTACCAGACAGAGAAGCGTCACAATGGTGAAACGTAGGCCAAGCACCGTCTCTGCGATCTCTTTGCCAATCAATGCGCCAAACATGCTTCGTCTCCAGTTTTTTACGGGGGGTGTACGCTTTTAACGCCTGCACCGAGCATTTTCAGCTAAGAGCAAAGTATATCGCATATTCCAAAACCTGTCAAGGCCTAATTTCTTGCCGCACCGGCGAATGCTGAATTGCCCTTGATTATATTGTGCGTAATTATGGCCTCAGATACTACGCAGCCGATTGCACCTCCATAGCCGTTAATCAGACTCTGTACACGGCCATTGTTATTCGCAATCACGTTACCTTTAATGGTCGGCGAAGCATTCTTACAATAAATACCGCCTCCCCAAACGATTCCTTCACCAGAAAAGGCAGGGTCCGCCGTCCCGTATCCGCCGGTGATGGTAAAACCGGTCAGGACGGCTTCGGAAGTTTCGCCATTTACAAAGGTTACGACGCTGCCCTCGCTGTCACCGTTGATGACAGTGGCCGCCACAATGTCCGGATCGTCGGGATCGGTGCCGGTAACGACTATATTCTTGCCGAGGAAATTGATGGTCTCAAAATACGTGCCTGGTTCGACAACGACCACATCCCCGTTATTTGACTCCTGGATCGCCTGCTGAATGGTTGTGTAGTCGCCGGGTACCAAACGGGTTTCCGCCAGTGACTGCATTGCTGCAACCGATAGCAGAGCAAGACTCAGTAAAATTGTATTTCTCATTATTTTGCCCTTTCCGAAATGTACGACAAGGTTAAAAAAACAGTTTTAAGCAAAGTTAAGAATACAGGCACAGCATAAAGCATGTGCAGCTCATAACAACTCGCAGAACATCGTGAAAATCTTGGAGCCTGCCTCCATAACATGGCTATATAGAACTTTAACATATTTGTAATCGTCTTTGCAAGAAGTTTTTGCCGATATTCGCTGGTTTCCGACATTACAACAAACACCGAGCTTTTATATGCCCAGAGGGGCCGGGCCGTTTAGACCACGCATCACCCGGATGGTTACCCATTCCGAGAGGTGGCATCGCTACGTGCCTGAATCGGGCAACTGGCACGACGGGACTTTCACCCGCTGGATTGCGGCCTTATCGGCTGCTCCGTGGTCCGATGTTCGCTTGACAAGTACATCGTGTACCAAGACAGGCATAAACATGGCTGTTAGAACAATGCAAAGTATTGTTCCCACAACGAACTTAAATGTCATCAAGTTCAGCAGAAACTCTTTCGTAGCGATTTTCCAGATCACGGTTCTTTCTCCATATTTGAATACTGAGATTCCGGCTTTGTCACTAAGCACTCAGGTAGGTCAGAACCTAATCAGTCCTCGAAACTCTGTTGCAGGATTAGGGAACTAGCGAAACACCATTCATGCAACAATCTCGGCGGCCTGCATTTCTTGCATGTAAATCTGTTCGAGGTCTGCGTGTTTGAAATCCTGCCTCTTTCGGACGGCAACCAGGCGGCCCTGCTTCATAATGCCGACCCTGTCTGCGATAATCTTGGCCCTGAATATGTCGTGGGTCGTCATCAGGATAGCCTTGCCTCGCTCGCGTAATCGTCGCAGTTGGTCCAGGAACTCCTGGGCACTTGTAGGATCGAGCCCGCTGGTTGGCTCATCCATCAGGATAGCCGGCGGGTCCTTTAGCAGTGCAATCGCAATACCAAGCTTCTGCCGCATGCCCTTGGAGAAATGTTTCAGCCGCATGCTGAGTGCCTTTTCCGGCAAGCCAACCGTACGCATCACACCGTCGTAGTCTTTTTTCTTGAGTCCTTTCTTGCCGGCCAGCTCGGCAAAAAATGCGAGATTCTGCCGTGCGGTGAACATCCCGTAAAGCTGTACGTTCTCAGAGACGTAAGAGACATACTTTTTCGCCTCCAGCGGAAACTTGTTGCAGTCGTGCCCGTTAATGGTGCCCGATCCGCTTGTTGGCGGAATAAAATCCAGCAGGATGTTGATCGTTGTTGTTTTACCGGCGCCGTTGGCGCCGAGCAAACAGAATATCTCGCCCGGCTCAACACTGTAGCTGACATGGTCCAGAGCCAACACGCCGTCCTCATACCGTTTGGTCAATTCGTCAATCTCAATCATTTCTTTATCCTTTCGTGTTAAAAGTTAATATTCTTCGACTTAAACAGTTCTTTTATTATCGCACATCATATCTTATGAATCCCGCAAACGCCGCGACAAAAAACACGACATTAAACAAAACGAGTATCCCCCAGTAAGGCAGGACTTCAATTAATTTGCCCTTCAATGGTTCCTCTTTGAACATAAAGCGGGGGTAATCACCTAAATCAAGAAAAGAAGAGTTTTCTCTAAATGTCGGATCATTTTTCTTCGCTTCCTCTTCCTTCTTGAACACAAGTTGCCAAAACGGCCCATGCGGATCACTATACTCG
>JBARRE010000012.1:0-14756 GCA_049644065.1 Sedimentisphaerales bacterium
GCGTTATCCATTTCCAACCACCTCTCACCGGGCAGAAGTTGCCGCTGAGCCGTCAGGGGCACATAGAAATCGGTGCGCGTTTCACCGGCCAGGGGACCGACATAACGACGAGGCAGTACGCCAATGACGGTAAAACCTGTTTTGCCTACCATGAGAGTCCGGCCAATGACATGAGGATCGAGACCAAAGACGCGTTGCCAAAGAGGATAGGTAAGGACGGCCACCGGCGGAGCGTCAGGGCGGTCATCCTCAGGTACGATCGGTCTGCCAATCAGGACCGGTGCACCGTAGCCCTTGAAAAAGTTACCCGACACCATCCCTGCTTTGGCCGAAGTCGGAACACCGTCTGCATTGATCGTCACGCGATGCTCACCGTTGGAAAAGGCAAAAATATCGGAGAAACCCTGTGTCTGCCTGGTGAAATCCAGATATGCGAAATGCGGGAAGGATCCGTTGGAGTGCTTACCAGGCTTAGTGAGCCAGTATGCCGCTCCAAGTTCGCGCATCTTATCCGGATTATAAATTATCTCACATGTCCAGTTGATCACACGCAACTCGTGCGGATTGCGGACGGGCAAAGACTTGTACAGGATGCCGTTGATAATACTGAAGATCGCCGTATTAACCCCAATACCCAGGGCCAGTGACAGCACCGCTACCGCAGTGAAACCGGGGCTCCTACGCAACTGGCGAAGCCCATAACGCATGTCGTGCCATAAAGTTTTCATTTGTTTTCTCTTTCGAGTTCTTTATTTTTCTCAATCACTCGTAGCGCAACGCTTCCATCGGATCGATCTTCGCCGCTCGTCGGGCGGGAATGTAACTGGCCAGCATCGCGACACCAGCCAAAAGCAGCGAGACGCATACAAATGTGACTGGGTCGATTGGACTGACATCGTGTAGAAGACTGCGGATAATCCTGGTTCCGGCAAATGCACCAACCAGACCGATAGCAAGCCCGATCAGTGTAAGCTTGAGTCCATGTAGCAAGATCGTTTTCTGCACATCACCACTCCGCGCGCCAAGGGCTATACGGATGCCTATCTCATGCGTGCGTCGTGTCACAGCGTAAGCCGAGGTGCCGTAAACACCGATGCTGGCCAGAAAGAGGGCCAATGCCGCAAAAGCTCCCAGAAAAAGTGTGCTGAAGCGTTCCGACGAATACAGATTAGAGATATCGTCCTCCATGAGAGTGACGCCACCGACAACCACATTCTCATCGACCGCCATAAGTTCCCTGCGTATAGCTGCCGCCAAGGCGGCGGAGTGGTAACGCGTGCGGATCATGAGGTTCATGCTCTGGTCACAGCCGGAAAGGTAGAGTTCCGGCTCGTCCGGCGAGTATCTGGAATGTTGCACGTTTCCCACCACACCGACTACCTGTCGCGAAATTGGCTCAGGCCCGTCACGTGTGATTCGTGTGATGTGTTTACCGATAGGATTCTCATCCGGCCAGAAGCGTCGTGCCATCGACTCGTTGATGATAACCACCGGTGCGGACGTCGCCGTTTCATGTTCCGCAAAACACCTTCCACGCAGTAGAGGTATCTGAAGCGTTTGAAAGTAATCCGCCAGAATCTTCATGCGGGGGATGTCTGAGGTTCTGTCACCCGGCGTGCGTCCTTCAATTCTGAAGGTATTGGTGCTGTAGCTGCCGGTGACAGGAGATGCACTGGCGGCTGTGACGTACTCCGCTCCGGGGGAGTTCCTGATTCGCTGCACCGCATCTTGAAAGAATGCCAATCGTCGGTTTGGCTCGGAATAGGGAGGTGAGTGATAATCCAACTCAATTTCCACACTCAGAACATTTTTTGGATTGAATCGGGGATCGATATTGATAATGCGTACAAGACTGTTGATCATTAGGCCGGCAGCGATGAGCAGTACAAAGGCGATGGCGACGTCACAGATCACAAGAAAAGCCCGCAGGTTATGGAAACGAGGTCCACGGCTCGGTGTCCTGCCCGCTGAGAGCGACCGGCTTAAGTTGGTCTTGGAAGTCCCGATGGCGGGCAGCACTCCAAAGAGGCCGCAGGTCAACAGCGAGACGCACATTATGTAGAGAAGCGACCGCCCGTCCATGCGGATATCGACGAACCAGGGGATCAACCGCCCCATGTGAGTTCCCAGGTACCAAGGGATCGACCGGCCTCTCATGGCCGAGAGTATGCCGAGGCCCCAATGTGCCAACAGAAAGCCAACCAGACCACCCAGTAAGGCTAAGAGTACGCTTTCTGTAAGCAACTGCCGAGCCAGGCGAAGGCGCTGAGCGCCCAGAGCCGCCCGGACGGCAATCTCTTTTTCGCGTGTCGCAGACCGGGCTATCAACAAACTTGCCACGTGCAGGCATGCGATCAGCAGCACAGAACTGACGATGCCGAGCAGAATCAGAAGGATCTGGGGCTTGCCCGAACCCGCGGTCATCCCGGCGTAGTCCTCATTCATCGGAACAACCAATATTCCTCGGTTCGTATTCGTGTCCGGATATTCCTGCGCCAGGCGCTCTGCAATCAGATCCATCTCCGCTTGAGCCTGTGCGACACTGACACCCGGCTTTAACCGCGCGATCGCCTGTAAGCCTCGGTTATTCCGATTTGTGTCACCGGCGGCGCTCAGCGGCATGGGCATCCATAGCCCACAGGCTATGCCTTGGAAAATCCAGCGGAAATCCTCCGGCAATACGCCAATTACGGTGTAAACCTCTTTGTCGAGAATTAAGGTCTTGCCAATAACGTTCGGATCGCTCGCAAACCAGTGACACCAATGGTCGTGGCTGAGGACTGCAACGCGCCCGCCCCCTCGCCGGTGTTCTTCAGGTAGAAAAACCCGCCCCAATATCGGCTTGGCGCCCAGGACCGAAAAGAACTCCGGGGACACGAAGAAAGCCCTGGCCTTCTCGGTCCTGTCGGCCGTTCGCACGACACCGTTCCACTGATTGGCCCCGATGAGACGTTCAAATACGTGACTCTGCTCTCTCCAATCCAGAAAACCGGCCAGTGAAGTGAAGTTTCCCCGGGTGCTCTCTGGGGTGTTGGTTTCGTAAACACACACGAGGGTATCAGAGTCCTTATAAGGGCACGGTCGAAGCATCACGGCATCGACCACACTGAGCATGGCAGTGGTTGCACCGATACTGACTGCAAGCACCACAACCACCACTGCCGTAAAGCCGGGATTCCTCACCAACATCCTAAATCCATAACGAATGTCTTGCCATAGAGCCGTCATAGATTCTCCTTTCCGGTGGGTTGTTCGATGATGACCTCACCGTCCTGCCAGCCGTCTTTGAGATTGATGATGCGATTGCCATAGGCCGCGTAGCTTTCATTGTGGGTCACCTGGATGATCGTGGTGCCCTCGCGGTTGAGCTTCTTTAACAAGTCCATGACGCTCTTGCCCTGGCTCGAGTGTAAATTGCCCGTAGGCTCGTCCGCGAGGATCAATCTGGGGCTGGCCACCACGGCCCGCGCCACGCCTACGAGCTGCTGCTGGCCGCCGGAGAGTTGGCTAGGGTACAGGTCCTTCTTGCCCACAATGCCGAAACGATCCAAGGTATCACAGACGATACTGGCTCGCTCGGAGCTCTTGACGTTGCGATAGGACAGCGGCGCTTCCAGGTTCTCGTATACAGTGAGACTATCCAGAAGATTGAAGTTCTGAAAGACAAAGCCGATGTACTGACGGTTCAGAGCCATACGCTGCTTGTTCTTGAGTTCGTGCACGGGATTCTCGGCCAGGTAATATTCACCCTCCCATTCGCTATCCAACATGCCGATGATGTTCAGCAACGTCGTCTTGCCCGCGCCGGACGGGCCCATGATGGTGACGAACTCCCCTTCTTCGATGGTCAAGTTGATCTGTTGCAGCACATAGACAAATCCTGCACGGGTGTTGTAACGTTTTTGAATATGGTTGAGTTTAATCATCATTTCTGTCTTGTCCTGATCAAAAGTTGTCACTTTTATTTCCAGTTCTATATTCTTTGTTCTGCACTCATAAAGTTCTATTTTAGCCGAATCTTATCATGCTCATCCCACTGCGACATATCCGAGAGGATGATTTCGTCGCCGGGCGTCAATCCTTCTAAGACTTCTATCGTACTGACCGAACTGCGTCCGAGCTGTACACGTGTACGTACTGCAAATTTACCGTCTTCGAGAAGCTTAAACAATTCCACAGCACTCTGATTCGAGGCAAAAACCGGACGCCCTACATATATTATGTCGTCCAGGCGTTCAATTTCTATCGTGCCAACTACAGATAAATCCGGCCTGGCGCCATCGGGCAGTTCGCCGCTTAGTTTAATATCCACCGTTACGTTGCCTTCCATTACCGTCGGATCAATACGTGATACCGTGCCGGAAATAGTGCCGTTGTATGTATCCACCTCCGCAGATAAGCCTCTGATTACATCGCGGGCCTGGACTTCCGGGACCTTTAACTGGGCTTTAAGACGTTTGGGATTGGTAATCCTGGCCAATATTGTCCCAGCCGAGACCGACTGGCCTAACTCAATTTTTTCCTTTACAGAGGCTAAAACTCCAGATGTACCGGCACGTACGGATAATGAATCAATTTGGCTTTTTCTCAGATTAAACAGCGATTCCGCCTGATGTACGGCCGCCTCAGACTCAGCCAGTTGGGCCGGGGAAGTTGAATCTCGAAACATGCCCAACCGTCTCTTATTGATCTCAAGCAGTTTATTCTGTTCCTCTACACGGGCCTGGGAAAGCTTAAATCTAAGTTCGGAAATCAAGTCTTCATCGTATTGGTTTTTATCCACCTGTGCCGTGAGCTGATATTCCCTCAAGTTGGCCTCCATCTGAGCGAGATTAGCTTCCATGCCTAACAATTGGTCCTGGAGCAGTGTTTTTTGAGAATCCAGTTTTGCCTTCGCTGAATTCAGTCCGGACTGGGCATTGAGCCACTCGAGTTTCAATTCGGGATTACTTAATTGAAGGATCACGGTGTTGGCATCCACGATTGTACCAGGTTCTACGAGAATTTGTGTAACACGCCCGCTTACCGTCGCAGGAACGACCAGGACATCCTCGGAAACGAGATTGCCGACACCGCGGACCTGGCGTAACATCGGGCCTCGTTTGACCGTATCGATCCAGAGCGTACGTCGATCCACTGAAGGTGCGGCCGGCTCCAGGCGGGAAATACCCATACTCACCAAGGCAATTAGTATCAGGCCTGAAGTGACGTAAAGAACACGGCGTATTATACGTTTACGTTTTGAGAATTTTCTTGGTATATCCATGCCAAATCCTGTCAGTTTTCAGTAGTCAGCTTTCGATTCTCATTAGGTTTTCTTTTGCCGACAACTGCCTACCGGCTGCCGACTACATTCTTTCATTCGTACCGCAACGCCTCCATCGGGTCGACTCTGAGCGCCCGGCGGGCGGGGATATACGTGGCCAGCAGTGAAGTAGCTGTGAGCATAGCCACGGTGACAACGATGCTCACAAGATCAATGGTGCTGATGCCGTGGACCGCACTGCGAATCACCCGCGTCATGACGATCGCCAGCAGCGTGCCGACCAGCAGCCCTACGAACGTCGATGTTGCGCCCTGACGCAGTATCAGGGTCAGAATGTCCTGCTGAGTGGCGCCCAACGCCATGCGGATGCCAATCTCAGGGGTCCGCGAAGCGACCATATGGCTCTTGACAGCATAAAGGCCCATACCGGCCAGGAACAGGGCCATGGCCCCGAACATCACGGCAAGTCGGGCAACGACTCTCGTGAATAATACGGTGGGATGATTGCGGTGTCGGTCCGCCAGAGACGCGACCGAGAGGACCGGTAGACGAAGATCGATCTTTCGAATGCGCGAACCGATGCTTCGCACGAGGGCGGCCTCGGCTCCCGGTGCCGAGCTTCTGGCGCGCAGATGGATGGATTCGGGCACGTGGTGGGCTTTGAGCGGCGTATAGACATGGGGTTGATCTTCCCCATTGCCCCAAACGCTCGGTAGGTTTGGTACGATTCCGACTACTCGACGGGGCGACGATAACCCGTCATCGCCATATTGGATGAGACAGCCAAGGGCACTGCCATCCGGCCGGAGTTTACGGGCCAGAAGCTCATCGATGATCACGACTTCCTCTGCATCAGGGGCACCGTCGAGAGGGCGAAAGGGCCGACCTTGCAAGAGCCGAATTCCCATGGCCTTGAAGTAATCGCCGTTCACCTCATACTCGTGAAGTGCCTTCGTCAGTAGGCTGCCTGACGTTTCGTCTGCGCTGCCTGGCGCATACTCGACGACTCTGTCTTTACTCCAGGGCCACCACCCCAGGTCCACAGGAGATTTAAAAGACAGGCCAACCGCCTGAATCTCGGGGGCATCCTTCAAGCGCTCGGCCAACCGTTCGCAGGCTTGCCCTGCTTGGGCAATGTCGTAACCTCCCGCGAATGCCTCCACGCTGACGATCACCTTGCCATCCAGGCCAAAACCGGGTTCGGCCCGCACGGCCCTCAGCGCGGTTCGAGCCAATAGGGTCGCGCACATGACGAGCGCGACAGACAGGGCCATTTGGCAGAGCACCGACAGGCCGCGTGGTACGAAAAATCGCCTTGTTCGCGTGGCTTGAAGTACGCCTCGACCGGATTCTTTCAGGTCACCACAGAGATCTCGCCCTGATAGGCGCAGGGCCGGTTTCAGGCCGAAGAGCACGGTGGCAATCAGACAGAAACTCAAGGTGGCCGCCAGGACGCGCACGTCCAGCGCGATTCCAGAGGCGATGGCCTCCCCCAACTGCATGGGGAGCTGGCCCATCGCCGCCCACAGCTTGAGAATCCTGATGCCCCAGAGGGCCACGGCCACAGCCAGGATACCTCCGAATGCGGCCAAGAGAAGCGATTCGATAAGTAACTGCCGCATGATCCTCAGACGCCCCCCCCCGATGGCCGCTCGGATGGCGATTTCTCGATGGCGCCCCTCTCCTTGAACGACAATCATATTCGCCAGGTTCAGGCAGGCAATGAGCAGGACGACCCCGGAGATTCCCATCAAACCCAGGCTGATACGACCCAATGTGGGCCTGTCATTGTCGACACCACCGGCGTTGAGTCTGGGCAACGGGCGGAGGCGAAACATGTGCGTCTCTTTGTACTGCCTGGGATACATCTGCTTCAGGCGTGGGAGCATAGATTGCAGCCGTGCTTGCGCCTCAGATATACTCACGCCAGGTTTGAGTCGTCCCACTAAGACTGATGGCGGATAGTGCCATCGTTCATCCGGAAGCTTCTCCGGCTTCTCTTGATAGTATCTGCGCACAAGACCGCCCGTACCCAGAGGCAACCAGACGTCGGGGCCGACGACGGCTGTGCCTGTGAACGTCTTTGGTGCCACGCCAATGATTCTACAGAGCGTACCATTGACACGCACATATTGGCCCACGATCTCAGGCCCAGCCCCCAGGCGCCGCCAAGTTCGGTAGCTTAGGACAACCACCGGCTCGGCACCGCCCAGTTCCTCCTCAGGCAAGAAAGTCCGCCCATGGAGGGGTGCTACCCCCAGGACGGTGAAGTAGTTGGCCGTGACGTACAGCGGCGCCACAGGCATTACACTGCCGTCTCTTACCAGGGTAGCGGGTACTCCGCCGTAATAACTGTTGGCGATGAGATCACTGAATACCGGATTATTGTCACGCAGGTAGAGATAGCCCGCATATGGGACGATATTGAGCTTATCAAACTCGCAGCGCACCAATCGGTCGGGGTCTTTGACGTGCAGCGGTCGAAATAGCAGATTATTGACCACACTGAACATAATCGTGTTGGCTCCGATGCCGATGGCCAGCGTGATCAGGGCAATCGCCGTGAACCCCGGGGACTTCCTCAGCATTCTAAAGCCGTATCGAATATCCTGCCATAGCGTTCCCATAAAATTCTCCTTTTATACAGTCTGTTCCTTCCAACCTGTTTGCAATTGCTGTGCCAGAGAAGGTTCCGCCTCACAAGGGCTCTAAAACCGCCCAATGGCATGTTTTCAGTGTACCGGGTTCGACTGGGATCGCATCGTGTGTCCGATTTCGAAAAAAGCGCGCCCGATATCGGACAGAGTATTCGACATTTACCCCGTCAGGGAACGTGTTGCGGTCGGTGCTCGATGGGCAATCTCAACAGCGCACGGCAGCCGGGCATGTCCTGGTGCTCGATGAGCGTCAGATAGCCTCCGTGGGCCTCGGCGATCTGACGGCTCAAGGCCAGGCCGATGCCGGATCCTTTCGCCTTGGTCGTAAAAAACGGCACAAAGACGTCCCTGGTTTCCTCTAAACCGGGTCCGTCGTCGTCAATCCATACAAGCAAATGCGGGTCTTCGATTCGCCATCCCACCTCAACTTCACCATTGCCATCCGGCCTGGTTTCCAGAGAAGCTTCCACCGCGTTGGTCACGAGGTTAATCAGTAACTGGTCTAATTGGCCCCTGTCTGCATCGATCGTCGCGTCGGGCCCCGGATTGACAATAACTTTTAAACGCGTTTCCAGGCTGGTTGCCTGTTGAATCCATGCGGGCACATTGACTCTATCGAACACAGGATCAGGCAGACGTGTCAGTTTTGAATATGAGGCGATAAATCTACTCAGCTCTTCAGACCGTGCCGCAATAATTTCCAAACCCTCTTGTACATCGACTTGCCATTGTTCCGGCGGAGAGTCCTGTTTGATTCGTGTCTGTAAGGTTTGCGAGACGGATTGGATAGGTGTGAGTGAATTATTAATCTCGTGACGCATAATCTGTATTAATCGCTTCCAGGCCAGGCGTTCTTCCTCGTGAAGTGTGCGTGTCAGGTCGGATAGAAAGATCAGTTGATGGGACAAGCCCTTTTCCCGATAGGTTGTCCGGCGGAGTTCCCATCGGCGAACACCTATCGGCAGGGCCAAATCTACTGTGCGTGGAGTCGCTCCTTCCAGACAGTCTGCAAGTCCCAGGCTTTCGGCATGATAACCCATGATATCTTCATTGTCTTTGCCTACGATATGTTGTCCGCTGTCATTGACCAGACACAGATTGTTCTCCTGATCGAATCCGAACATGGCCACATCAATCTGCGCCAATGTCTTACGCAGCAGTGCAGTCACCTCTACGGCACCGAACCGCCGCTCCTGCAGGGAACGAGTCAGTGCATTGACCTGCAAAATCAACTCGCCGAATGAATCGTCACGGCGGCCACCACGAATACGAACAGAGTAGTCACCTTCCCGCAGCGCCTCCAACAGGTTCGATAGTGTACGCAGAGAATAAACTACCCTGGCCCTGAGACCAAAGGCAAATCCGATCCATGGCAGAAGAATAAGGGCCGTTAACAGCACTTGCGTCTGGATTGAGTAATTGCCGGTCCACACAAACAAAATCGCTATGAGGGACCCCGCAAGTCCGCTCGCCAGCGACCAAAACAGGATTTGACGTTCGAATCTCATCTTATTGGATCTGGTGCTTCTCCAGACGTCGATACAACGCGCCACGACTGAGTCCGAGGGCCAAGGCGGCCTTGCTGATATCACCGTCAAACCGGATCATTGCCTTGCGAATAACCCAACGCTCGATTTCTTCAAGGGTGATATCTTCGAGCCGAGGTTCATCCTCCGACGTTGTGGTCAAACCAAGTTCGGGGGGCCGTATGCATTCATCTTGTGCCATCAGGACGGCCCGCTCGATCGTGTGATCGAGTTCACGAACATTTCCAGGCCAGGGATAAGCGCACAACAACTCCATAACGGCGGGACTAAAGCCTGTGATGGACTTGCGATACTTCGTAACATATCCGCTTAAAAAGTGCATAGCCAATAGCGGAATGTCCTCTTTGCGTTCCCGCAAAGGGGGCAAATGTATCTCAACCGTATTCAGGCGATAGAGCAAATCCTGACGAAAATGACCCGTTGCAACTTCAGTTGGCAAGTCTGCATTCGTAGCGGAAAGGACACGAACATTCACACGGCAGGTTTTGGATGAACCGATAGGCTCGAACTGGCCGCTCTCAAGAACCCGTAAAAGTTTTGATTGCAGATTTGCCGGGATAGACGCAATCTCATCCAGGAATAACGTGCCTTCATCAGCCAATTTGAATCGTCCCAAACGATCTGATCTGGCGTCCGTAAAAGCGCCGGCTACATGCCCGAACAGTTCGCTTTCGAAAACGGTCTCCGGGATACTGGCCGTATTAACAGTAACCATCGTCTTGTTTTTTCGACCGGAGGCCGCATGAAGGGCATTAGCGACAACTCCCTTTCCGCTTCCGTTCTCGCCGGTAACAAGCACATTAGCTTCGGAAGGCCCCACCCTCGCGATGGCCTCTAATACTGGTTGCATCGCGTGTGACTCAGCGATCAGTGACTGAGAACTCTGGTCCTTGAGCAAGACGTTTTCCTGCTCGAGCTGCTTACCCTTGCGCAAGGCGCGGCCGAGTTCTATCTGGGTGCGCAGGACGGTTAGTAATCGCTCGTTCTTCCAGGGCTTGGGGACAAAGTCGCGGGCCCCTCGACGCATGGCTTCCACGGCCAACTCCACACTGCTCCAGGCCGTCATTACAACCACGGGAAGTATATCATCGATTTGCCGGATCCTTGAGAGCACATCAAGGCCTTGCTGGCCTGATGTTTCGCCTCGCACGTAGTTCATATCCATTAGAATGACATCGAAATCATGGGCTTTGACCGAATCGATGATTTCGGTAACGGATGAGGCCGTCTTAATCTGAAAACCTTCCGGCCTGAGGAGCAAACGCAAGGCCTTCAACACATCCGGCTGGTCATCCGCAACAAGAATACTGGACTCATGAGAAGATGTTTGTTCATCTGTCATAATTATACACGCTTATTTATGGAACCATTTCTATCGTCAAAGACAAATCCATACTGCAAAGCAGCTCACTCGCAGATTCGTTTAGCTATACATTTATGAAAAAGAATCATAAACTAAACACAAAGTTAGGTAAAGGGAAATTAGATTTCGGTAATTAACACTGGCAATGCCTATGCCTCGCTTCAGTGGGGCACATAATCTACTCCCAATTTAGAAATCAGTAATGGACTATCACGGATGTTTATATTAAATTTTCCGAACAAATTTATTTCCTGTCAACTTTCTCCCTCACCGAACTTTGCCGATCCACTCCAACCGGTTTATCAGGCCATTTCGCACACGGATAAGGCATGAAATAACCACCGACAGAAAGAGCATGGTCAAATGATCAAAGTCTTTAATGCTTGGCACACGTTTGAGACATTCATATTTCAAGGTTTTGAGAGATACATTTGACTGTCGTCGATCACAATAGGTCAACGTTATATTATTTTAAGACTTGGAGCTTGCAGGGGTGTTTTTGTGAAGTGTAAATGGGAAATCCCTGCATAATCTGGTCTCTCGTCATGATTAAGCAGAAAACCTGAGATTTTCCTTGACGGGAAGGTGGGTAATTTGGTACAAAGAAATATAATGAGGCTCATGCTGTATAGGCTTACATCTGTGGATTCTGGTTTTCAAGCAAGGGCATTTCCTTTTATATTTCAGGCCATTTTGCTGAAATTTTATTGTGGGAGGCACAGAGTTATGGGCGGGAACTTTGTACCTAATAGTGGCTTTTTTTACTTTTAGTCAATAGTTAGCTTTCTAAGGAAAGGTGGTGGTGGCAAAACGCGAGTAATCATCCTGCGTAAGGATGGATTGAATGTGGTGCAGCTAAAAACTATTATCAATCATTATATTTGAAGGAGGCGTATTATGTTTAGAAAATTGATTTTTGTATTTTCTCTTGTTTTTGTGCTGAGTTTGGTTAGCGTGGTTCCGGCTCAAGACGTGGTCATCCCCAGCCCGGGGGTCATGCCGGTGCTCGATGGTACCATCGATCAGGTATGGTTTTTTTCGACGGAACAGACGATAGGCACGAGTCAAGTAGGGACCGCCCCCAGTTCGCCTGCAGATTGCTCAGGTACCTGGCGTGCCCTCTGGAACTGGGAAGCTCTGTATGTGCTGGCCATAGTGAATGATGAGGCTTTGCTCAATGACACACCAGCCAGCTTATGGCAGGATGATAGTGTTGAGGTCTACGTCGATGGCGACAATAGCAAAGCCTCTTCAGTGGACAACAATGACCACCAGTACACTTTTCGGTGGAATACTGAAGTGGAAGCGCCCACGGCAATCCATAATGGAGCTCCGAGCTTAGTGGGTGTTGAATACGCTGTAGCTACGACCGAGAATGGTTATCTTTTTGAAATCAAGCTGCCGTGGATGAGCATAATGGGTGAGCCGCCAACGCCCGGCCAACTGATTGGCTTCGATGTATGGATTAACGATGATGACGACGGTGGTGCTACACGAGAATCGCAGGTTTCCTGGTATTCAACAGATGGAAATGGTTGGCAGGATCCGAGTGTGTGGGCAGTTGCTGTACTCGAGGCGAGTAACAAGGCAGCTAATCCCAACCCTGCTAACGGTGGCATCCATGCGAATACATGGGCAACTCTTAGCTGGCTGGCGGCACCCTCTGCTGTCTCGCACGATGTGTACTTCGGTGAAAGTTTTGCTGATGTGGAGGCTGGAACCGGTGATACATTCCAGATAAACCAATCAACTTTGTTCTTTGTAGTTGGCTTTCCCGGTTTTCCCTATCCGGACGGTCTTGTTCCGGGCACGATGTATTACTGGAGAATCGATGAAGTTAGTGCCGATGGTACGATAAACACAGGTGATGTGTGGAGTTTTATAGTTCCCCCCAAATCGGCCTATAAACCCATCCCGGCTGACGACGGCAAATTTGTGGATCCGGATACAGCTCTTAGCTGGACAGCAGGTCATGGTGCGAAATTGCACACCGTGTACTTCGGTGATGATTTTGATAGTGTGAGCAGTGCTACTGGAGGAGCTCAAATAGGAGTTACAAACTATAATCCCGGCTCTCTTGAATTAGAGAAGACCTACTACTGGCGGGTTGATGAGTACGACGGCTTCATTACACATACAGGCAATGTCTGGAGTTTTAAGACTGCGAAAGCCGGTGGAGGTGTACGAGCAGATTACTACAAAGGTATGGACTTTAGGACTTTCATTCTGACCCGCACAGACCCTCAAATTAACTTTAACTGGGTTGACACCGAAGGGCCGGATCCAGCGGTCGGGGATAATGACTTCTCAATCAGATGGACTGGTGAAGTAGAGGCTGGATATACTGAAACCTACACCTTCTACCCCAAAACCGATGATGGTGTACGACTATGGGTAGGCGGTAAACAGCTTGTTGATTCCTGGGAATCGGTTCCAATATACCCGATCGAGCACAGTGGAACGATTGACCTTATCGCCGGGAATACCTACAGCATTGTAATGGAGTATTTTGAGAACACGGATAATGCGACAGCAGAGCTGCGATGGGAAAGCCCATCCACTCCGAAGCAGCTCATTCCGCAGGCTGCATTGGCGCCGCCTATAAAAGCCAGCAGCCCGAATCCGCGTAATGGCGCTGAGGGTGTAAAACACACGCCTATGCTCAAGTGGGGAGCAGGAGATTATGCCGCTTCACACGAGGTGTACTTCGGCACGGATGAAGATACCGTGAAGAATGCCACCTCAGCTTCGCCCGAGTATAAAGGCACAAAGGCACTTGGTGACGAGAGCTACGATCCGGGTAAACTTGCCTGGGCTACTACTTACTTCTGGCGTGTAGATGAAGTCAATGGCGTCAATCCCGACAGTCCGTGGACTGGCAGCATTTGGAGCTTTACAACAGGTGATTTCCTCGTCGTCGACAGCTTTGAGGACTACGATATCGTGGACAACCAGATATGGGTTGCATGGAACGATGGACTTGGCGTCGGCGCGCCCGGCGTTCCCGGTTACATTCCCGGTAACGGCACCGGTGCGGCTGTAGGCGACGATACTACCGGCTCTTATACCGAGGAAAGTATCGTCCATAGTGGTGAACAGTCGATGCCGTACTGGTACGACAACAATAAGCAGGGCTTCGCTAATTATTCAGAAGCAGTGAAAACATTGTCTGCCTCGCGTGACTGGACTGAGGAAGGCGTTACGGAATTGTCGCTGTGGTTCAGAGGTTACTCGGGGTCCGTCGGCAGCTTCGTTGAGGGACCGGTCGGTACCTACACGATGACCGGCTCCGGCGCAGATATCTGGGACAATGCTGATGAGTTCCACTTTGCCTATAAGATGCTCACCGGTGTCGGTTCGATTGTCGCAAAGATCGAGAGCATCGAGAACACAAACAACTGGGCCAAGGTCGGCGTAATGATCCGCGAGAGTCTCGAACCTGGCTCCGTGCATGCAACAATGGTTGTAACCCCTGCTCAGGGTGTTTCCTTCCAGCGGCGTACCTTCACTGACGATGTCAGCAGCAACACGGATACAACTGGAATCGTTGCACCATACTGGGTAAAGATCGAACGTGATCTGGCCGGCAACTTTACGGCGTCCAGTTCAGCCAACGGCACAACGTGGACAATGCTGGGCACAGAGAACATCCAGATGGGTTCGAATGTCTATATTGGCTTAGCGCTTACGAGCCATGACGATGCTTTAACGTGTCAGGCCGTAATGACTAACGTAACGTTCACCGGTAATGTTGGCCCACAATGGGCGAACCAGGATATAGGTATAGCCAGCAATGCCGCTGAGCCGCTTTACGTAGCGGTTTCTAACAGTGCCGGAAACCCGGTAGTGGTGGTACACGATGATCCGGCCGCGGCACAGATCAGCACCTGGACCGAGTGGATTATCCCGCTTCAGGTCTTTGC
>JBARRE010000013.1:0-1894 GCA_049644065.1 Sedimentisphaerales bacterium
ATCGTCCTGACAAATGTTGATAGAATCGCAATTGGCCTTGGTACCCAGGGCAACATGACAATCCCCGGCGGTACGGGCAAAATGTATATCGACGACATCCGTCTGTATCTGTCGAGAGCGGTTGCTGGAGAATAAATCCTGATCCCACGCCTTAGTGGGAGACATAATCAAACCTGCGATATCAGGTTTGGATTAAGATGATTAGTATTAATTACGGGCCTGTACCAAACGGTGCAGGCCCGTACTATTTGTTTCAAATCACTTATCATTTCCCGGTATATTTGGTAGTATCAGGAACTAAGAATGCCCGGCGGCATCGAAAAGGGGCATGAATTGTAAATGTTGAGCTGTAACAACGTACTCTCAACAAGTCAATTATCAGGAGAGAT
This sequence comes from Sedimentisphaerales bacterium, assembly GCA_049644065.1. Taxonomy (GTDB): domain Bacteria; phylum Planctomycetota; class Phycisphaerae; order Sedimentisphaerales; family Anaerobacaceae; genus JAFGPJ01. Next base: position 390 of record JBARRE010000013.1, read on the forward strand.
TCTTATGTCGGGAAAAAACATTAACAGGCGGCGTTTTCTTGCCGGCACGGCGATAACCGCCGCGGCTACTATCGTACCGAGACACGTTCTGGGAGGAGCGGGAAATATCCCGCCCAGCGAGAAGCTCAATATCGCCGGTATCGGCGTCGGCGGGATGGGCAAGAGCAATATGAGACAGCTCGAAAGCGAGAACATCGTGGCATTGTGCGATGTGGACCACGAGTACGCAGCCGAAACGTTCAAGAGATATCCGAAGGCTAAGGTCTATACCGATTTTCGCAAGATGCTGGATAAACAGAAGGATATCGACGCTGTTATGATTGCCACGCCGGACCATACGCACGCGGTTATCGCCGCTGAAGCGATGCGGCGACGAAAACATGTTTACTGCCAGAAGCCGCTGACGCACGATGTTTACGAGTCGCGCATGCTGGCCAAATTGGCAAAAGAAACCGGCGTCACTACCCAGATGGGGATTCAGGGACATTCGATGGAAGGAGGGCGCCTTATTTGCGAGTGGATTTGGGATGGCGCCATCGGCCGGATCACCGAGGTCGATGCCTGGTGCAGCTTATCTTATTATCCCTTCGGCCATGAATGGTGGTCCAGTAAGTGGTCCCGGCGTCCGAAGGAAACGCCGCCTGTGCCGGCAACCCTGGACTGGGACCTCTGGCTGGGCCCTGCGCCCGAGCGGCCCTATCATCCGGCGTACCATCCGGGCGTGTGGCGATGCTGGTGGGACTTCGGCTGCGGCATGATGGGCGACCGCGGTGCGCACACATTGGACCCGGTTTTCTGGGCGTTGAAACTGGGGCACCCGACGAGCGTGGAAGCAACTTCGCTTGACCTGAATCCGGATACGCATCCGGTGGCGTCAATTGTCACGTATCAATTTCCAGCCCGAGGTGATATGCCGCCGGTAAAGCTGACATGGTATGACGGCCTTCGTCCGCCAAGGCCGGCGGAACTTGAAGACGGCAGGCGCATGGGTCACACCGAAGGCGGCTCGCTCTTTAAAGGCAGCGAAGGCAAGCTCGTGGCAGGCGTTTACGGAGAAGGGCCGCGACTGATACCCGAGAGCAGGATGAAGGCGTACAAGACGCCGGAGAAGACCATCCCCAGGGTGGAAGGCTCGCACGAGCAGGATTGGGTCCGGGCCTGCAAGAGCGGCGGGCGGGCCGGCGCCGATTTCGAGTATTCGGGCCTCTTGACCGAAGTCTGCCTGCTCGGCAACGTGGCCAGGCGAGTGGACGCCAGAATCGAATGGGACGCTGAAAATATGAAGGTGACAAACCTGCCGGAAGCCAATAAATACATCCGCACCCAATACCGGGAAGGCTGGAGTTTGTAAACCGACTCGATAAGGATTTCAAAATGAAAAAAAAAGAACGTTCAAAAAATCTGTGTGTGCCTGTTGTTGATTGCCTTAGTTGGATCAGATTCTCCTGCCGAACAGGGCAGACCCGCTCAAGGCTGGGTAAGGACCGGCGAAATGGGTACCGGGC
>JBARRE010000014.1:0-11174 GCA_049644065.1 Sedimentisphaerales bacterium
TCCCAAGGGTTCGGCTGTTCGCCGATTAAAGTGGTACGCGAGCTGGGTTCAGACCGGCGCGAGCCAGGTCGGTCCCTATCTGCCGTGGGCGAACTATAGATAGTACACGGCTTTCCTTTTACGCAGATAAAAATCTGTGTTGAAATACAGTCAATGATTGATTAATATTGCCTTAATGAAATCATTAGGAAAGATTGGCGACCTTATTGTCATTATCTTAGCGACAACGTTTGTCCCTAAGTTGGTCATTAAAATTTATTGACACGAATTTACACGCGATTTATAGTTGTTTTCATGGGAATACCGGAAATAATAATTAGCCGTAAAGAGCAGATACTCGCTTTGGCCGCCAAATATGGCGCCTCTGACGTCCGGGTCTTTGGTTCTGTCGCACGGGGTACTGCTGATGAGAACAGCGACGTGGATTTTTTGGTGAATTTAGCGCCCGGCCGGAGCTTATTCGACCTTGGGGGGCTGCTTTACGAGTTGCAAAAGTTGCTCGGCCGCAATGTTGATGTTATTACACCCGATGGATTAAGACCTCGCATCCGCGACCGTGTTCTTAAGGAAGCTGTTCCGATATGAGAGACGACAGAGAAAGATTGCTGGATATTCGAGAAGCCATAGAAAACATACAAAAGTATGCTGCTCGTGGTAAAGACGCTTTCGGCGAAGATGAGCTTATCCAAACCTGGGTCTTGCATCATATTCAAATCCTCGGCGAAGCAGCCGCCCGAATTTCTGATGAATTCCAGGAACAGCATCCCGATATACCGTGGTTTAAGATTGTGGGAATGCGAAATATCCTGGTTCATGACTATTTCAAGATTGATGTAAATGCGGTCTGGTCTGTTGTTGAAAACGACCTTCCCACACTTGACGATCAGATTAAAAGCATCCTCGATGAATAAGAATTAAATCATCACCCCAAAGAATCGGGCCAGGCAGTACACTCCAGGGCTTTCCTTTTGCACCAAAATATAGATGGTGCTTGACAAATGTGCTTTTCGTAGTTGAATACAGCTATATACATACGAGTTCAATCTGTTAAGGTGTCCCAGGGTTAGAGAAGAAGAATATGATTATTCGGCGTGTCAAACGAGAGGATGGGCCACTAATTCGTGAGCTTTCTATTCGAATGTATAATGATTCACCGGATGCTTTTAGCGAGACCGTAGAAAAAGCGAAACAACGGACTACTGAGGATTGGGATAGTAAAGCAAAATGGCTTGCCGACTCACCCGATATCATTGGCTTAATTACTTATGATAACAATCGGCCGTGCGGATTTGTTATGGGATTAGTAGGCAGCTTCAGAAATGGCTCAATGGACTGGCAGTGCCGGGACAGTGTGACGATTGCCCGAACCTGGATTGATCCTAAAGCAAGAAGAAAAAATATAGGAACAAAATTGACGGGCACGATAAAGGACTGGGCATGCGAAAAAGGAGTTAAGCAACTTGAGCTGCAGGTTACAGAAAATAATGAAGTTGCTAAAAGTTTTTATAAACAATTAGGATTCACAGACACCGGACGCCGTGAACCGCTCGCCTCTAATCCACAACTTCAAATCTACTTTTTGACACTTAAACTTTGAACCGTGAAGCTAAACTCGTAGCGAGAGAAGACCGGTTTCGAAAGATACCGGCCTTTTCCTTTTGCGCTCAATTTTGGTTTGACAAAAGCTCCGGCGGAGTCTACACTTTGCGTGAATGTTAAGGGGAATAAAATAATGATCCAAAGTGAACGAGACTATAGTGAAGAAATAATCAATCTTTGTAAGCAACATAACGTTAAATACTTCGGACTGCGCGGCTCATCTTACGACCAGGAGAACATCGGCACTGAAGAACCCGAAATATATTTTATCGTGGAATTTTTTCCAATGGAACCTAAGGAGTACGGCAGGTGCTACTTTGGATTGGAGAAGGAGCTTGAAAACCTGTTTAACCGGGAAGTCATCTTGTGTGACATTACCGGCATAACTCTTCCGGAATTGTTGCGGCAATTAACCAAGCGCAAAACTGACATTTATAAAGCCACGGAACCCCCAAAGGGAGTATAACAACATGCACAAGAACGGCACAAATTTTACAAGACGAGAGTTCATGGCGGCCAGCTCAGCAACGCTTCTTGGCGCTGCGGCGGCAAGCCCCGCGCTCAAAAGGAAGGATGATATTACAATGAAAATCAGCTTTCATACCGACGCATTCAATTCATCTTACTGGAACTTCGAAAAATGCCTCGAGTGGGCCCAGAAAAACGATGTCCACTACATCGAGTGCGGCGTGATCGACGGCGTAAGCTGGATCCACGGCCTCGGATATCAGCCGCACATAGCGTTATACGAAGATCCACTGCTGCTGCGCCGGAAAATGGAAAAGTACGGCGTGCAATTCTCGCAGGTGGATGCTGCATTCCCGCTGTCGGGCAAGGAAGGGCCGCCCTACGGCGTACCCTACGTCCTGAAAACAATCCCATGGGCCAAGCATGCCGGCTGTGAACGAATCGCCACCACCGACGGCCTGCACAAACCCGAAGGATTGTCCGATGCCGAAGCAATGGAATCGATGAAACGCAGCTACGGCCAAATCATCGAGGTCGCCGAGGCTTACGAGATGATCATCAGTATCGAGGTGCACGGCTATTTTACGACTAAGCCCGACATGATGGAGAAAATGCTGGCGTTCTGCGATTCGCCGTGCCTGCGCATGAACATGGATACCGGCAACACATTCATCGCCGGGCAGGATCCGGTGGCCTTTTGTGAACGTTTTAAGAAGAAGGTCACCCACGTGCACGTCAAGGACGTCAGTGAATCGCTTGCCGCCGCGGTCCGTGGCGAGCAGACCGGAATCGCCGTAAGCCAATGCGCTATCGGCGACGGCGTCAATGCCGAGAACATAAAGAAGGTCCTGACCATACTGCGGGACATTGGGTTTGACGGCATGCTTAGTATGGAATGCGAAGGTGCCGGCGGGCCAATGATTGAAAAATCGCTCGCCTGGCTGCGCCGTGCACTTCGTGACTTGAACATAAAACCCGAATAACAGCGGGGCGATTAGCATTGCCCGCAAATATGTTTAGCCCCCAGGTTTACCCTGGGGATTATTATTTCTCAGTCATCACAACGACGGATTTGTTCGAAAGCTTTATCGTATCGGAGCGCGAGGTTCTGCCATTTCAGGTGGTCGGTTAAGATCGTGGGCGTGATTGCCACAGGCCAGAGCGCATTTTTCTTAATGCGGTCTGCAAGTCCACTTAACTTGTCGGCAAGGTCCCGGGCCGTGCCGTCATAGAAGAATTGCTCGGCTCCTTCGATTCGTCTGAGACCAAGGATTTCCGGGTATGAAAGGCGGTTGGGAACAAGCGGATATGCTCCGGCTGCTATAGCTTCGACAACGCTAATGCCGAAGAATTCGTGATTTGCAGTAGAGACCACAACATCGGCTTCACATAGAGCACGCTCATAGTCCTCTCGGCTCTGCTGATAGCCCCAGAAGTCGATATGGTCCTGGAAGTCGTTATGTGCCTGGTTGAAAACCGCCGGCCGGTCTCGGAAGCTCTGGCCGATGACGCTGAGTCGGAACGGCACGTTTTTGGCCTTGAGAATTTCGAGAGCTTCGAAAAAATCTTCCGGATTTTTATCATGCTCCCATCTTGCTGCCCAGAGGATACGCAGAGGCCCCGGCTCTCGTGCCTTCCGGGCAGGAAAATCCGCTATGCCGGGCGGATAAATCGATGATTTGGCCCGAATTTTTTCAATCGCTTCAAATGGCTGATGGTCGGGCATGGACTTGAGAAACTTCGCGATGGCGTCGAGGAAGGAGTCTAAGTGATATTGTGAGTTAAACCAGACGGCGTCGGCCGCAAGGGCACTGGTCAGGTTGGTCATCGCGAACTGGTAGTCTCGCTCATCTTCCACACGAACCGGATAAGTCAACTGGTTCTCGTGGAAGTAAATGACTTTCGGCAGACCGGCGATCCCGGCAGGGGCCAGGGCGGCAAATTCGGCAAGATTCAGCATGTCGCTGCAGAACAACAGATCCCAGCTATGGCGTTTCTCCGTCAGCTCCTGCGCCTGGTAAGCAAAAGTTATTGCCGAGTGGCGCATGCGCCATTTCCACTTATGGGCCGGCAGCGTAAGCAGCGTCCATGTGTTTCCGCTCGCCTTTGAAAGCCCGTCAATAAAGGCCCTGTGACTACCGCCGTAATATGGTTCGAGTGCCAGAATATTCATACGACCATCTTACGTATCCCGCCCGGCAAATCAAGCGTCCTTTCCAGACAAAGATGGGGCACTTGCAACAATTGATTTTGACAGCCGGCATATTTTCGAATAGATTGCCGTGATTAATTGATAATCTCAGAATATCTTTGCATAGATTATGAAAGGTAGCAATTCGAATGCATCGGTTCCAAGTCAAATTCCACACAGTAAAAATCCTCAAGACAGCCTTGATGTTGATAATGTGCTCTATTCTCACCGGCTGCTCCATTTTAACCAGCCCACGAGTGTGGCACCAGACCGGACCTGATGTCCCCGAGCTGTCGGTATTTGACAAGACTATGAAGGACTTCATGATATCGCATAAGGTCTCGGCGGGCTCGCTGGCGATAACTTATCAGGGACGGCTCGTTTTCGCGCGAGGTTACAAATGGTCGAAGGCAGACTCGCCGGCGACGGAGCCCACATCGCTGTTTCGGATAGCGAGTCTTTCCAAGCCGATCACGTCGGCCGGTATATTAAAATTGGTTGAGGACAACCAACTGAGCCTGGATGATAAAGTTACAGAAATCCTTCCGTTCGGGACACCTGAGGGACAAATCCCCGATGCCAACCTCGGGAAAGTAACGATTCTCCACCTGCTCGAACATCTCGGCGGGTGGGACCGTGGCAAATCGCTCGACCCGATGTTCGCGGACAAAAAAATAAGCAAAGCCCTTGATGTGCCGCTGCCGATAACCCAGGCCGATATTATCACATTCATGAACGGCCAGCCGCTCCAGTACGAGCCCGGCACAAAATTCGCTTACAGCAACTACGGTTATTGCCTGTTGGGACGCGTGATAGAGCAGAAGACAGGCCTGAGCTACGAGGAATATATCAAAAGGATTATCTTATCGCCGCTTGGAATAACCAGAATGCAAATCGGGTACTCATATCTTGAAAACCGCGCGCCGGGAGAAGTGACGTATGAGTCGAAGGGAGAATCGCCTTACGGTTCGTTCAACCTGGAGAATATGGATTCGCACGGCGGTTGGCTGGCATCGGCGCCCGACCTGGCGCGATTTGCCGCATCTTTCGACAAGCCGAGTGCCAGCTCCATCCTTTCGGCTGAGTCTATCGATACGATGTTCTCGCTTCCGGCGACGGAGACCCGCGAGAAATATAAGCCCGGCGAGAAGTATTATGCCTGCGGCTGGGGTGTTAGAGATTACGGCGACGGACGCCGGAATACATGGCACACAGGCAGCCTGCCAGGATGCCACACATTCATGGCAAGATGGTCGAACGGAGTCAACTGCGTCGTCCTGTTCAATAAAAGAGGTCCCGGTTTCGACGAAATTGATCCTCAGCTTTGGAACGCCGTCAAAGCCATATCCACCTGGCCGGACCATGACCTGTTTCCCGAGATGCTAAAAACGAAAGCCAGAACAACAGAAAGCCAAAAGTAAATAAAGTTGGTTTAAAGCACATACTTACGATGGCCTTATTTGGGAAAGTCTCTTACCTTGGAGAATTCCGGAGACACTATATAATGGTACTATACTTAATTCCAGCCGATACCTGCGTCTCAAAGCTCGGCAGTAATTCAGCCCAGCCGTTGTCCTCTTACTATACTACTGGCCAAAAGCGATAAATCCCGAGGATCTGGGGACAGAGTCCCCAGAAGCTTGATAACTATTGTTCTACCGGCCAGCTCGTGAACGTCACAACCGACCTTGTTGCACTTCGCATGTTAATGTGTCATAGTGATCTCAGTTAATCGAGCTTGATCTACGGTTCAGTCAGTGAATTATCCTTCAGCCAGTCTTTCTCTAATATAGCCAAATCCAGATCATCGACTCTGCAGTCACCATTGAGGTCCCCAGGAAACGGCACGTAATCGGGCAGTGACCGGGCTGCCTCACAACCGTTGTTATACACGTTGATAGGTACCGTGCCCGAACCGGTGTATTCACCGTCAAAGGCCTCCAACTGCAAGACATACTCGCCCACGGCTGACAGGGTAATGCTCGTATCCTCGGCGCTCGGATCGGTAATCACGGCGTCAGGGCTATTGGGATCATTGGGTTCACTGAGCACCGTCCACTGCACGGTATAAGCTTCGTCATCAGTGACGGTCGCGTCCAGATTTTTTGTCATGACGCCATCGACCAGCCAGGTAACTACATCGGTGCCGGCATCCACTTCGGGAGGCATATTATCTGCGAAGAAACTGAAAATAGGCCCAAAAACCGGGTCGTTGGGAGCGCCAATATAAGTATCGACGGCCCAATAGTACCATGTCTTTGGTTGAGTTTGCACAACTGCGGAGGTTACGTTCTGCTTGCTAACAATCTGGATGGCTGCCGGGTCGGTAAACCATTCCAGCAATTGCAAGTCGTCGGTAAAATAAACGTCAACGAGTACCGGCTGACCAGGCACACACGGATCAGACAAAGTCCAGCTCAGCTCCATCTCGCCGGGTGATACTAAACCACCGTTGACCGGATTCGGATTAAGCATGTGGGTAGCAGACAACGTAGTTCTGCCTTCATTCGTGACGTCATAATCCAGGTTCAGCGTGCCGTTGCCGTCATAGGCGGTAATCCAGCCTTGGTCAATGTATCCCTGGACCAACGAGAGCCTATCGCCGTTTATTATCAGCGTACCGGCTCTCACAACCATGGTGCCGACAGAACCTTCTTTCTCTCTCATCACAAAGTTGTTAGTGGAAATAATTCCACCATCCAGATTCACGTGACCTATAGCTGTAGGGTCCCTTGCAATCTTCAGAACATTCGTGAGTGTAATAGTTCCGTCGGTCATATTGAGGGTGCCCGAACCGGTGTACCCCAAGTTGAAGGCACCGCCATCTACCGTAAGAGTTCCACCGTCCACTGTCAGTTCACCGGCATTACTACCAATTCCAAGATGTATTCCTCCAGCCACGGCGCCTTCGTTGGCGATAGTCGGACCCGGGACCATGCCAATTCTGACGTATCCGTCGGCAGGGGTGGGGACTGTACCGGTGGCCCAGTTTGCCAGCGTGCTCCAGAGGTGGTCGTTAGTGCTATCGTTCCAGCTCACGTCAGCAGAAACATTACCAACCAGTCCCATCACCAAAACAAAAGAAGCCAAACAAATCATTTTTCTAAACATACTAAACATAACAATTCTCCTCACAAAAAAGGTGGATATAAACATGCCTTGGCTACACACTAAAGCATACAAGCAACAAAGAATCTTCACCATAACGGTGTGCCTGCACAAAACTGACATTTCCCATTTGACTTCATAATCGGTGCTCCTGCAAACTTCAAGTCTCATAATACCGTAATTTCACCTCAATTGCAAGATCATTCCAGCAGGTTCAGCATACCGTGACGTAAAAGCCGCCAAAAAATCGGGCACGTATGTCAAAAGCAATTGTTTTTTCATTATGGGCATAATCATATGAAGGTTCCTCATTTAATGACAGTAAAGTTTAGACATGCAAATTCTTTGAATAATTGCCTTGCCTTTTCATCGTAGGCTTTTGCGGCGTCGATTTCTTTTGAGAATGAGCCGAGGTATATTTTTCGGCCATGATGTTGGATTCTCACTTTCCATTTTCTTTGAGTTTTGTCCCATTCGAGACCTTTGTATTTCGAGCGGGTTTTTGCTTTTGTCTTGGGTCGATTGCAGAGGTTTTGCGAGACGGTGGCGGGGCGGAGATTGGTCCGGCGATTATCGAGGCCGTTGCCGTTTATATGGTCGCAGAGCATGTGTTTCGGGATGTCGATAACCTCTCGGTGCATCCATATTTTCTTTCTTAGGCCACCCGGCCGGCAGCGCTGCCAGCGAGCGGCGTATGAACTGGTCGGACTACTGGAGAGGAACCATTTATAATTTACGAAACGCTCATAATCTTCAGGATCTACTATCGCAAATTTTCCCTGTGTAAGCGGTATCCTCCTGAAGGCGCAGCCGTAGCGCAACCTGCGATACAAAAGCAGCAATAAAACCAAGGGCTTTTCCAGCCATTTTGGGATGTCAACGACAACCTTGATGATAACTTTACCCCCACTTCTGAAGGATCAAAAGCAAATCCGAAATCCTAAGCACGAAATCCTAAACAATTTCAAATTTCTAATTTCAAATGTCAAAAACAGACCTGCCTCGAACCTGAGCTTGCCGTTTTGAATTTTGTATTTCGGTCATTCGGTTTTGTTTAGAATTTATGATTTAGTATTTGACTGTTTTTTCCGGCGGCCAAAAAGCAGCGCCTCTATAATTGGAGCTACCTGCGCGTTTGATGCGAAAATCTACAAAATTGTAGGCGACTTTATTGCTGTAAGTGCTTTCCCGGTAAGAAATAAAAAAATATTTCAAATTTCCGATTTTAACTTTCAACTACCATCGCTTTTGGTCGAAAATTCCGCAAAAATAGTCAATAGAAAATAGTAAATTGAATCGCCATCGCTTTTGGTCGAAATTCGTGCCCTTTAAGAGACGGCATAGAAGCGCTCAGAAAGGAAGCAATCGGGAGAAAAAAGGGCTTGCCCGGCAGGTGTCCTTTGAGTACCCTATTAACTAAAAATCAAATTAGTCACGTGCCGATTCGTCGTAAAGCGACTATGGCTCGAAGTTGCATGAAGGAGTATGAATATGAATAGAGAAAAAACCACACGGCGTGAGTTCCTCAAGGGCACGGCTGCTCTGGCCGGCACCGTTTTGTTGTCATCCTGCAGCACCGGCCCGTTCGCCAAACGCACACCAACGGCTGTGGACCAGGTCACGTTAGGCAAGACTGGTTTGAAGCTGAGCCGGCTCGGCATCGGGACCGGCAGCAAAGGCGGCAGCATCCAGCGAGCGCTGGGAGCCGACGGCTTCAACCGGCTGATACACTATGCGTACGACCAGGGCATTACGTATATCGACACAGCCGAAAGCTACAGGACCCATACGATGGTTCGTGAGGCGATCAAGGGCCTGCCGCGAGAGAAGCTTTTCATCCAGTCCAAGATGCCCGGCGTACCGGAAAAGCCGCTGGAAGTGCTCGATCGTTATCGCAAGGAATTGGGTGTCGATTACATCGACAGCCTGCTGACCCACTGCGGCGTCACGTCGAACTGGGACGATGAACGCCGGAGAGTGATGGACGCCTTCGAAGAGGCCAAGAACAAGAAGATCATTCGCGCCCACGGCATATCGTGCCACTCGCTGCCCGCCTTGACGACAGCAGCCCAGTTGGACTGGGTTGATATCAATCTGGTGCGTGTCAATCCACAGGGCGCACACATGGACACGCCGTCCGAGACCTGGAACGCCACGAGCGACAAGTCCCATCTGCCTCCCGTGCTTAAGCAAATACAGGTCATGCGGCAAAACAACCACGGCGTTATCGGCATGAAAATAATCGGCAACGGCGACTTCACCGACCCCGAGGACCGCGAAAAGTCCATCCGATTCACCATGCAATCCGGCCTGACAGATGCGGTCGTGATAGGCTTCAAGAGTCCCGCTGAAATCGACGAGGCCATTAAGCGCATCAATAGTGCTCTTGCCGAGACTGCGTGAAAGCGGGATAAAAAGATCGCTCATACTTCTTCGCCTTCAGCGAAGACGAAGGTTGAGCGAAGTCTAATGCCTCGTCTTCGCTCGGCATGAAGAAACTGCAAACCCTTCTTCACCCTGAGCGGAGACGAAGGGTGGGCGGAGAAGTTTCTTTTTGTGTTCTGATACTTTTCGAATAAAATCCGCTCATGCTTTACCTTTGGCTCATTTTACTGATGCTGCTCAATATCATCTGGCTCACAATCGCCGTAGCTGCCTTCTGCCCCTGAAAGCAGCCTGTACATTGATTTACGACCCGGCAACAGCAGGTTTTTACCCAGTTCTAAAGTCCGGTAAATACCCTTCAAAAGGCTCGGGGGATACGATTGTTAAATTCCGCCCAGGAAAATTTCCCCGGCGTTTTTTGCTGATGCCAACTTTTTTACTATAGTTTAGTTAGCAGATCTAATTTTAGGTTTGCCTCCGGAGGGTGGAGAAAGGTAAGTATTACGAAACCTCGGAGACAGGAAAGATGCATGAGCTCGGAAATGTGCAACATGCCGCTCAGGGAACGCGCGCACTCAAGCCTCCCCGGACATGAGCCGCCGTACCCGACACAAGAGACGGCAACAAGAACAATCGCGGACGACGATGCAGCCGTTGCAGTCATTCGAAATCCATGGCACACACAAGATGTCCAGCAGGATAGCCGGGACGCTGATGCTTTACTTTCAACGAGCCTGCAAACCAATACTGATTACCAGGCTCAAGTAATCCTGCCAAATTCTGACAGCTCATCATTATCCGTCTATTCCAACCCCAGTGAATTGGTGTCATGGCTCAGAGATGAGATCAAGGCAATCAATTCCTTCGACGGATTTATGCTCGGTGTGCATGACAAGATAGAAGAGTTTACAGAACACACACAGTTCGGTCTCGAACAAGTCCTGGACGTTGAGCAGAACATGGCAGATCTGCACGAGTCTTTGGAATTATATAAGTTCACGCTGAAACAGATTAGAGCCGAGGCACTCAAGACTTTGCGATGTCAGGGGAACCTGGGACCTCAGAGAGTGCTGCACTTGCTCAGAGAAAGCGTCTCAAAGCCGAAGACAGCCGAGCAGGTTAAAGAAGAACAAGCTACCACAGTCTCGGAGCAAAATGAATAGGGGAAAATTCTGAATAAGCCCAGCCGTCGGCACGGCATGAGTTGTATTTGATTGCGGAACCGCTTTCGAGGATCCCGCATATCATTGCAAATGGGGGCAACAAATTGTTCGAATTCAAAAATGTTTTAGATGTCACTTACGGCGCTTATGCTGTCAATGGGGCGTACGGAGGAGTCAAAAATTCGAACGGCAGCTCTACGCAAGCTCCAGTCCGTAATCAGGTTGTAGCAGACATTCGAGAGCTGCTCACCGGCGACACC
>JBARRE010000015.1:0-3317 GCA_049644065.1 Sedimentisphaerales bacterium
GCGGCAGAGCCTGCATATAAGTGCCTGAGACATTCCAGCGGAACTTTATGCTGGCCAGGCCGAACTGTGATTCGGTGATGTTTGCACCGATAAGGCCCGCTTTGAAAGCCAGGCCGTGAATTCCAAGCTGGGCTTTCGGATAGACGGTTGTTTTGAACAGCTCGCCCGGGCCGCCGGCCGCGAGTATGATATTTGCGCCGAGGAATACGTTTATGGCGAGGTTGGAGTCATTGATGCTTTTTTTATCTACAGTCACGATGCCTGCGATTCGTTTGGATTCGCCGGAGCCGACTGTCAGCAGGTGGGCGGCTTCCTGCGCATCGTGAATCTTGACGTTATATTGTTCGAGCTGTTTTTGCAGGCATTCGCTCATGAACCTGCTGGTCTTGGGACCGGCCGACGTGGCTCGTTCGTATGGGTCGTGGTCTGTCTTATAGCCGATGAAAGTGCCTATCGGGTCGGTAGGAAAAGGAACCCCGGCCTGGACCAGGTGGTAGAATTCGCGAAGTGAGCCGATCCCTTCGGCGAGCGCCGAATCACCATGGCAGCATCCGGCCGCGGTCAAACTCTTGGCAAATTCCTCGGCACTGTCGGCAATATCCGGGCTCGTGCCCATCTTATAATAGGTCTGCTTATCCGAGCCGCTCATTCGCGATGCGCCCAGTCCCAGCCCTGCTGTTACGACGGCAACTCTCTCGGCGGGATTTTTGATGCCCTTGCCTTTCATAAACTCGCACAGATGCACAGCGCAGTTCATACCGGCGGCACCTGAACCGACAATGATGGTATTATAGCTATGGAAGGTTACGGTTTGATTGGCTATTTGCTTTGTTTTCATAATTCAACTGCTCCTATCCGACAAATGATGGTTTGATAATTTTAGATTATTCGTTCGAGTTATACTCAAAAAGCTTCGGTTTGACAAGCTCTTCGGACATTTCTCGCGGCAGAACACGGACGTTTCCTTGTTTGTCGCAGAAGTAAAGAGAAGAAGATGAAGGTTTTCTGCCGTGGCCGTCGGCCCAGATGGCGTAAAAATCAGGATGCGCGTTAACCGGCCGTCGCGAATACGTGTGATTGCGCGGGCTGTCTGTCGTTAGTTGTTTGACTTTTTTCCATGTCAGCCCGTAATCTTTGCTAATCCACATAGCCATTTCACCGCCCGGGTTATATGGCTGCGGGCCTGTTTCGGTCGGGCCGATGATTCGCCATGTTCCATCATCCTCGATGTAGAGCGAGCCCATATCGTAGTTGTTATCCGATGTGCAAGCCGGCCTTATCTGCCACGTTGTTCCCGTCCAGCGGGCCGTAGTCCATGTTCGCGGATTGTTTTTGGGCCCGGACTCGTAGCCCTTGCTTGTGATAAACAAAATGACCGGCCGTTCGTCTGCGTCAAATCGAATATCTTTCAGGTAGACGTTCAGGCCTTCGCTCTGATAGTCGTGGATAATGGCGGGATTCCCGGGATCGGTAAGGGGCGGCGTCAATTGCTGCCGGTCGGCGGTCTGCCAGGTTTTGCCGAGGTCGGCAGTTTCGATATAGTACAGGTTCGTCCGCCAGTTCAAACCTTTGTCCTTTGGGTGATAATTAAACGCTGTCCCCGCCTTGTTCTTGCCTGCGGTGCTGATTTGATAATGACCCTGGTCCATCGCGGCCAGCCGGGACCACTGCGACCATTTGACACCATCTGGACTCGTCATAAAACAAATCGTTCGGCCAGCCGGGTAGTTATAACGGGTGAAAAAGCAGGCAAACCCCTGGTCCTTGAGATACCACGCCTGCATGTACGAAAAATTCGTTATTGGTACTTCCTGCGAGTTTTCAATTCTTGTCGCCTTGACGAGCTCGAACCGGCTGATATCGTATGGCTTGCAGCTTCTGTGGATATAGGAAGGCCTCGATGTGCCGTGCGAGGTTGAGAATATCCAGATGTAGCCCCGGTCGTCGACGGAAATGACTGGGTTGTCGTGGGCGTCGCTGGTCTTCTTGTCGAGCAGGATGGTCGGCCTGGGAACCATGCCCGTCTTGTGGTCGTAGTACGAGACCATGTGGAGCAGCTTTCGGTCGCTGTCTGTCGTTGTGCCGCCGTAGCAGAAGAAAGTTTTTTTGACCTTGTCGCAATAAACAGCAAATGGTTTGTGCTTGGCGCAATACGTTCCGAGCCCGCCGCTATACTTGTAGATGTATTCATCGCCCGATGGCTGATTCATGTACCAGATGCCGCGATAGCCAGTGTCCTTTGTGTTGAGTGTAGGTACTTGAGCGGATTGGCTTTCACCGGCGGAGAGTGGTCCGGCTGGAACTGTTGCGAGCAAAAAAATTACAAGAGTAAGATATCGCAACCGTTTTCCCTTCTCTGAATTTGCATGGAGCCCACTCTGCACGAATTGTGCTCCTACGTAATATTGAAATTTCTGCCGGTGACCTGGCTTATCTGTTCAATTGAAGCGGAGCTAAAATCAATGCCGGGATATTTGTCCGCCCGCAATTTGTCGATTAGCTGCTTAACCTTTGTCAGTTCTCCGGCCAAAAGCTCGTAGTCCTGCTCATCGATGATTTTCTTCATTGTGGATTTTTCGATCATACTGAACGAGCCGCCCAGAACCAGAACTCCCGCTTCGATGTAGTCGGGGATATTGTCGGCGTTGGTTCCGCCCGTCGGCACCAGGCTGATGGTCTTGTGAATCGCCGGGTCGATGGCCTTGACAAAGGTAGGGCCGCCGAGCTGCTTGGCCGGGAAAATCTTGCAGAGGTTCGCTCCTTTTGAAAATTGGCTGACAATTTCCGTAGCGCTGCCACATCCCGGTATCATGGGAATCCGGCCGGCAAATTTCTCAAAGCCGGCATCGCTGAAATTGATTGCCGAGACAAGATAGCATGCACCGGCATCCACAACCTGGGTCACGGATGGCAGCGGGTCCTCCGGATGGGCCTTATTATAAAGCTCAAGCATTTGCGGCGAGTCGATCAGGCTTGCCGAGCCCGTCGCAAAATCGGGCAGCTCCTCGCGCAGCCGGGACATTTTCTCCAGAGGTTGTTTTATCCGGCAGGTCACTTCCATGTTGTTAACGCCTGCCTTCATCAGAGCCTCAGCAGTCTTCACAACGTCGAGCTTGTCCTGATTGAAGACAAGAATAAAGCCATCTTTTAACAGCATTTCGATTGTACTTTTAATATTCATTGTCACTCCCTACAGTCTTCTTAAGTGAAAGCCGCCATCGACGTTGATGACCTGTCCGGTCGAAAAATCGAGCCTGCCTTCTGCGATGGCCCCAACCGCTTTTGCAATATCTTCCTGCCGGCCCCATCGTTTAATC
>JBARRE010000016.1:0-5443 GCA_049644065.1 Sedimentisphaerales bacterium
GGTATGTTGCCGTAAACCATCATATTCATCCCGCGGATCGCCGGATTGAAATTGCCGTCATCCTTTGTGTTGAGATGCTGAAGGTACAAAACCGCCGCACGGATATAATTCGACCAGCTCACCGAGGGGTCGTGCCTGCGTTTTTCATACTCATCGTGACACCATGTGTCCCAGTTTTCGATTTATTTGCCGGCCGGCAGACACCGGCTGATACAGAACTGCTCGTCGGCAAAATCGTTCGACTCGACGTTCTTAGCCAGCACCAAGTCGTCGTCGCGAGGCTCGACCACAAGCCACATGTGCTTGATAGTGATGGGATTGACCGAGCCGCCGCGATGGTCGATATGCGTGCCGACGAGGTTGACCCGGCCGGCCGAGCGGATAATGATAACATTGCGGTCCGCCGTGAATCTCTCTGCGAATGCTTCAAGAGTGCGCAAACACATCTCGGCCGCTTCAATCCTTAAATCGTCATTATTACCGTAGATTTGGTGCAGCTTCTTGTGAAAAGTGCTATTTGTATTTCTAATCAGCTCAATCCAACTGCTGACGGTTTGCAGGCCAATGATTTCAAAAGGCATAAGTTCTCGTCCTCTACGATGTTTCCATGCTGTTTTCAGTCGAGAGGAATGATAGGAGATTTACAGGCGGCATGGCAAGAAAAATCTCCTGCCATTGTCGGCGGATATTTAAACTGTGTATTTGACAGAGATGCGGAAATCCCGTATAAGAGGATTCGTTGGAAACCGGATAAGAGAATGGGCCGTAAAGCACAGATTTTGAATGGCATAAAAATACGAGGACTTGTGGATCTCCAGGTCAATGGTTACAAGGGGGTGCATTTCTCCGATATAAACCTGACGCGGGATGGTTTTGTTATGGCCTGCCGGGGCGTTTTCGAAGCCGGCACGACGGCATTTCTGCCGACGATCATCACAAGTTCGAAGGAAGTTTACGAGCATAACCTGCCCATCATGGCGACGGTACTGCAGGAAGCTGAGTTTCGCGGCCGGCTTTTAGGCATTCACATCGAGGGGCCTTTTATCTCTGCACAGAAGGGCGCGCGGGGGGCGCACGATGAGCAGTGGATTTCAAAACCCGATGTGGACTATCTCAGGCAGCTAATCGATTGGGCCGACGGCCGGGTCAAGCTTCTCACAATTGCAGCCGAACCGGAAGGAGCCGAAAAGCTTGCCCGCTATGCCGTGAGCCGGGAGATTGCAGTTTCCCTGGGACACCAGATTGCGGGAGAAGCAGATTTAGCCCGGCTGGCACTAGCCGGTGCCGTCTCGCTGACCCATCTGGGTAACGGCGTACCGGCAATGCTGTCCAGGCATGAAAATCCCATCTGGGCGGGACTGGGCAATGATGACCTTACCGCAATGATAATCACCGACGGCCATCACCTGCCGGTATCAATTCTGAAAACCATTATCAGAACCAAGAACCCTAAGCGCTGCGTGGTTGTCAGTGATGCTTCATCGCCGGCAGGACTCCCAGCCGGTAAATACGAGGCGTTGGGTCATCAGGTGGTGCTGGAAGAGGACGGTCTGCTGCGCGATTTGACAACGGGGTATCTGGGCGGCTCTTCGGCGACGATGCTCCAATGTATGAACCACCTGGCGTCCCTGGATCTGGTCGGCACCGACGAGCTTCTTGCGATGGGATTCGACAATCCGCTGGCGCTCATCGGGCTGGAACCGGATGATGTCGCACAGGCCCGGGACATATGGTTTGACAAAGAGCATAAGATTTTCTACCTCGAAAAATAAAGAAGGGAAATTGCAGGCATACTGAGAAAGCATGCGTTTTAAATGCCGTATATTAAACGGCTTACTTAACATCGCATGTCATTTACCGACCTTTTGACTTTACAGGAACTTCCGGATTTGTTAGAATGCGGACTTTACGTGGAAAATACCCCCAGTGAAACTGGGGGCTAAATAGAATAAACGCAATACGAATACTGAGTATGGCTGGCAAAATCATTATCGACACCGAACGATGCAAAGGCTGTGGCTTGTGTGTCGTGGTATGCCCGAAAAATATTATAGTCGTCTCCGAAAACTCAAACAGCATAGGCTACTTCCCCGCTAAGGCAAACAACAATGATTGCACGGGCTGCGGTGCCTGCGCGATTATATGCCCCGAGGCGATCATCGAAGTACTTCGGGAAGATTCCGGTAATGTCGAGATACTCATAGAGCCTCGCGAAGAGGGCGAGCAAAAGGTGATCGAGGAAAAAAAGTGAACCCTGTTGCAGATCGTACAAGGGACAGGAATATGACAGAACAAGGGCAGACTTCCAACGAGACCGGTAAGAAGATTTTAATGTGTGGGAACGAAGCCCTTGCCGAGTCGGCGATTATTGCGGGCTGCGACGCCTATTTCGGCTATCCGATTACGCCGCAAAACGAAATCCCCGCTTATATGTCACGCAGAATGCCCGAAGAGGGCCGCGTTTTCGTACAGTGTGAGAGCGAGCTGGCAGCGATTAATATGGTCTTCGGAGCTTCGGCCACGGGCAAAAGAGCGATGACAAGCTCATCCAGTCCCGGCATCAGCCTGATGCAGGAAGGAATCAGCTTTCTGGCGGGCGCCGAACTACCGGCGGTTGTGGTCAATGTCATGCGAGGCGGGCCGGGCCTGGGCAATATCGCGCCGTCACAAGCTGATTACTTTCAGGCCACTCGGGGCGGCGGGCACGGTGATTACCGAACAATCGTGTTCGGACCATCGGGGGTGCAGGAGCTGGTCGATTGTATGCCGCTCGCTTTCGACCTGGCCGACCAGTACCGGATGACAGTGATGGTCCTGGCCGACGGCATCCTGGGTCAGATGATGGAGCCGGTAGTATTAGAGAAAAAGCAGGGCCGGGAACTGCCTGCTAAAGACTGGGCCTTGACCGGAGCCAAAGGCAGAGGGCAAAACATTGTTCGCTCATTGTGGCTTCCGGAAGGAGCGCTGGAAGAACTGAATCATAAGCTGCGGGACAAATATAAACAGATAGAACAAAACGAGGTGCTCTGCGAACAATATGAGATTGACGATGCTGAAATCGTCGTGGTTGCGTATGGCATTGCGGCAAGAATTGTCCGCAGCGCGGTGAGCAAGGCAAGAGAAGAAGGGATCAAAGCCGGCTGGATTCGCCCGATTACGCTGTGGCCGTTTCCAACCGAACAGATAAGCAGGACCGCGGATGAATTTCGGATTTTTCTGGTTGTTGAGATGAGTAACGGCCAGATGGTCGAAGATGTGAGACTGGCTGTAAACGGTAGATCACCAGTATTATTTCACGGCCGGCCGGGCGGCGGGGTGCCTGCTGTTGACGAAATCCTCGATCAAATCAAGCAATTGATATTAAGACCGAAGACGTAATGATGAAAACCGTATTTAAGAGAACGCCGACACTTAAGGATTGCCCGACGCATTATTGCCCCGGGTGCGGGCATGGAATTGCCCATCGGCTTATTGCCGAGATAATCGATGAGCTGGACATACGCGATCGCACGATAGGCATCGCCCCGGTCGGATGTGCCGTGTTGGCGTATGATTATTTCGACATTGATATGGTCGAAGTGGCACACGGCAGACCCCCGGCGGTTGCGACGGGGATGAAAAGAACCAACCCGGACAAAATCATCTTTTCATATCAGGGCGACGGTGACTTGGCGAGTATAGGGGCCGCCGAGATTTTGCACGCGGGACACCGGGGCGAGCAAATTACGGTTATCTTCATTAATAATGCCGTATATGGAATGACCGGCGGGCAAATGGCCCCCACGACGATGCTCGGCCAGGTTACGGCGACGACTCCCAAGGGCCGGACCGCCGCCGAACAGGGTTATCCGCTCCAGGTCTCCGAACTCCTGGCGACATTGCCGGGAACGATTTATATCGAGCGATGCGCGCTGATCAATGTCGCTCATGTCCGTAAGACAAAGAAAGCAATCAAGCACGCCTTCGAGCTGCAGCTCAAAGGCGCCGAGGGTATGTCGCTGGTGGAGGTGCTTTCTCCGTGCCCGACATACTGGCGGATGAGCCCGGCCAAAGCAATGGAATGGATCGAAAGCAATATGATGAAGGTCTTTCCTCTCGGACGATTGAAGGGTTGAGAATGACTGCAAACGGTTTTTGCGAGGAAATTATTATTGCCGGTTTTGGCGGGCAGGGGATTATGCTGACCGGCAAGCTGCTCGCTCAGACGGCGATGAAGGCCGGAAAAGAGGTGACTTATATGCCCTCTTACGGCGCCGAGGTTCGCGGCGGAACCGCGAATTGTATGGTGATAATCGCGGAGAACGAAATCGCCTGTCCGCTCGTCGGCAGACCGGATTCGCTGATTGTCCTGAATAAGGCGTCGCTTAAGAAATTCGCACCGCGTCTCAAGAACGGCGGACTTCTTATAATGAATAGCTCTTTGATTGACGTCGATCCGGAACTGGATGATTCGATTGAAGTTGTTTCAGTGCCTGCCGACGAATTAGCAGTTGAATTAGGCAATCCCAAGAGCGCCAATATGGTAGCATTGGGTGCATACCTGCAAAAGAGAGGGTACCTCACTCCGGACGGGGCGGCACAGGCCCTGCCGGATGTTCTCGCCAGGCGATACTATAAAACCTTGCCGGTCAATATCAAAGCACTGCATAAGGGAGGCGAATACGCCAGAAATAACAGCCATGATTGAGTGTAACAGTTGCAGCAATAAAATGCATCGTAGTGTATAATTATGCGTATTAATATGTGTAATTCTGACATTAATTATTTCCGGCCTGACCATAAAAGCCGCCGAGCAATACAAGAAGCAAAGCCGGGTCGCACTTTCCGACATTGTTGACGGCGAGTATAGTGTGACCATCGAACACTTTGAAGGCTATCTCAGTGAGCACCCGAAGGACCTCGAATCGATGTATGGTATGGCGGTTGCCCACGCTCAAAAGAAGGAGATTGACAAGGCAATCACATACGTTCAGAAGGCTGTTGACGAGGGATTGCCTTTTGCCCGTTTCCTTGCCGGTCCGAGGGACCTGTTGAAGCCTTTAACAAGCAGCCCCCAATTCAAGGTGCTCGCTGAAAAGTACGCAGTGGAACTGCTGCATGGTCCCATGCTTGGCTGCGTGACCGAGAGCAGTGCGAAATTCTGGGTCCGTACGGCCAATGAAGTCACCGTCGAAGTCGTTGTTAAAAGCTCCGGAACGGGTGACTCCTTCCAGACACGAGCAGCCGGAAAAACGAGCGGCAAGCGGGATTTCACGGCAGTGCTCGCAGTTGAGGGCTTGAAGCCCGGTACGTTATACGAATACGAGCTTCGTATCGACGAAGGCCAAAAGGCCGGAGGGGGTAGCTTCCGCACGTTTGGCACTTCCGGCAAGCCGGCAAAATTCCAGGTCGGCTTCGGAGGCGGCGCCGGATTCACGCCGCAATACGAAAGAATGTGGAATAC
>JBARRE010000017.1:0-1810 GCA_049644065.1 Sedimentisphaerales bacterium
CT
Source organism: Sedimentisphaerales bacterium (assembly GCA_049644065.1). GTDB lineage: Bacteria > Planctomycetota > Phycisphaerae > Sedimentisphaerales > Anaerobacaceae > JAFGPJ01. Next base: position 3 of record JBARRE010000017.1, read on the forward strand.
TTGTGCAGCGGTAAAGAAAAATCATCGTCGTTCAAATTTTCCACGAAGACTCGATTGATGATGTGGATGGCAATGCTGCCGAACTCAAAGACCAGCGAGCCGTCGGAATTTCTTTTCTCGGCCAGTTCATCAGGCAGATCGCTGTATTCGATGACGTTTACCCTGCCGTCAACCAGGCAGAAGTTGCCGACCTTTTCTTTCGGGCCGGATTTCATCAATGCCTTCGATGACATTTCGGCCTTATCGAGAACGTGCAGGCCAATAAAAAGCGGGTCGAAGATATTTATCAGGGGATTATCGACCTGCCAATAACTCAGGAATTCCACGCCGCGTCTTTTCATATCATCCAGGGCACCGCTTTGGTAAAGGGCCCTTATGCTTCCACCGTGGCCGTCGGGTGAGCAGGCGATGGCTGCTTTGTCGGCCAGCAGGATTTTCCCGTCGGGACTGAAATTGGGCAATGTACCCTGCTGAAAGATAAAGACGTTTTTCTCGCCCAGGCCGTAATAGTTATTCGAGCGAAAAATCTCTTTGGTCTGGCCGTAGTTCAAAGGGCTGGTCATAACATACCAAGGGCAGTCGGCTTGATATTTTTGCGAGGCTGCCGCGATGGAATCGGCAAAGATTCGAAAAAGCGTTTTGTTCTTTATAGGACTAATAGGAAAATTTCCCTTTGGCCCGTCGAATCCGAGGCGTGTACCCTGGCCGCCCGCGACGACAAAAGCAGCTACTTTGCCGGCTGATATCAGCTCTTTTCCCAGTTTGACTGCATCGGTATACTTGCGCTGCTGTTCCGGACCGACAGGAGTGGGATTATAGGACAATGCAGGGACAAAATCGCCTCTTATCGCATCAGAAACAGGATTTTTAATGAATTTCTTTACCCAAACGTCTATTTTATCAAGGTCCAGCCGCTGGATTTGCGCGAGTAAATCCTGCCTTTGGCTTTTATCTAACTTCTCCCAGAATGCTAAAAGATGACTCTGATTATGAATTTTTAGCAATTTTTTTGTGTTTTCGTAACTTTTTTGTATGCCCATATCCACGATTCCGTTCTAAAAATAGGGATTATAACCGAATAATAAAAAAGTTTCAAGAACCTCTCAAAATTTGACGAAATTCATTTGACAGCCGCGTTATCTTGTGCTAAGATCTAAATATAGATGCAGGTAGGTTTGAAACGTTCTTTATAATAAATCTGAAGCTGTCATCATAATTTTGGTCCCAATTTCATATCAAGAACCCACCTGCCAAGAAGAATTTTTGCTTGCTGTTTGTATGTATGTCTTTGAACTGGCGTAGGAGCAAGTCAGAAGTAACTAAAGAACTGATTGCACGAATTTAATTGGTTAAAACCGGTTTTACAAATTTAGACCGACCGTTATAGGAAATGATTGTCAAATTAATGGGATTCGCAGGAGAAAAAGTGGGTGTTTGGTGTCTCATGTGTATGCGACAGTAGGCATTTATCTATCAAAATATAAACCGAAGCGTGATTCAAAACGGTCGGGCTGGCGAATCTCGAAAAGAAAAAGGAGAAAAAGATGAAGAAAAAAGGTTTTACATTAGTTGAGCTGCTGGTCGTTATTGCGATCATAGCACTGCTCATGGGCATTCTGATGCCCGCGCTGGCCAGGGTAAGGCAAATTGCCTTCCGAATGGTCTGCGGAACAACTCTGTCAGGTATCGGCAAGGCCATGCTGATCTATGCCAACGACTACGAGGATGAGCTGCCTCGTTCCGGCGGCAGAAACAGCGTATGGGCTGCAAGAATACCTAACTGGCAAGCCCTTAATCGATTTACCGCT
>JBARRE010000018.1:0-2462 GCA_049644065.1 Sedimentisphaerales bacterium
CATCCGCCGACCAGTCGGCAGGACGGAAAACCTGAACTTCCCTATCGCTGTGGAGAACGCGAGGTTCGGATCCGTCGAGGCCAACGATCCGCAACTCCATAACCTTGTTTTCTGGATTATGCCAGGCATATGCGACCTGCTTGCTATCAGGTGAGAAGATGGGAGAAAACGGAGTCCAAGAACCCGTCTTCGTCAGATGGCGAGTCTTGCCGGTCGCGAGTTCCAAGACGGCCAATGGCGGGCCTCCATCTATCAACCCATCCCAATCGCTGTAGGCCAGGTACTTGCCGTCCGGCGAAGGGGCACCTGTGTAAAACGGATTCGGCGCTTCAGCCCAGACCCGTCGAACTACTATCGCGGAAGGCTTTGCAGCCGAGGTTTCTGAGGCCTTTGTGCGTCTGGCGTCGGGCAGAGATACGCAGGCCAAAATGATAATCAAAATGACAGCTAAAGGTGACCATTGATATGAGTTCTTTTTGAATTGTGTAATCATGGTAATCCTCCTTTTCAATTGAGATTTGCTTTCGAGAATTCCCGCCATGGCAGGTAAAGGCCGCGAGCGGGAGAAACGACGTACGAGACCTACGATCGCTTGTCCGTATTCTTGTGACTCCTCCTTTTGAGTACGAGCCAGCACAAGGGCATCACAGGCGAGTTCCCGGTCGGCGCGCATTCGGTAGAAGGCAAACCACACCAGCGGATTGAACCAGTGCAGGACCTGCAATAGGCTTGTCAGCCATCCGAAGTAAATATCGTGCCGTCTCAGGTGGGCCAACTCATGGAGGAAGACATATCGCATCTCTTCCGAGGTGGCTGTATCGAGCATCTCCAGCGGCAAGAGTAAACGCGGCCTGACAAAGCCAAAAAGGCCGGGGCTCCTGATTTGGTTACTTGGCACGACTGCGACGAGACTTTGGACGCCCATCTGCGCTTTGCATTCTTCGAAAAGCTCAAGCATCGCTTGCTTAACCAACGGGCGGTCCCGTTTTACAATCCGCCAGAGGGCAAAGTTGCTCATTAAAAGATATGTCCCAATTACCACTGCGCCGGCCAGCCATAGAACAGGTAGAACTCGGCGGAGTGAAACCAACCATGGCTGAGATTCGATTTGTATATCGGCAATCGCTCCTGGTTCCGGAATTACCCGCTTCTGAATGGTGACATCAGACTCTGATTTCCCAGCAGGTATCGCTTCTGCAGTTTCGGAAGCCTGTGCGGCTTGAGAAGACCCTTGTTGCTCAGTGGCCTTAGATGGTTGGGCTCGTTGAATCTGCCGATCCCACGAAGGGATTAGATTGAACAGACTCACCCGGCTTGAAGGCGCCCAGGGCAATATCATACGTATCAATAAAACCAGCCACAGGGCGTGACACCAGCGAGGCCCCAGCTTGCCGCCCAGCATCTTCTGTATCAGCAGAATCAGGCAGGTGACCACACTTGCAATCAGGGTCGCCTGCATGAGCCAGCCGAAAAACAACTGAGCATAGGTCATTATATCTTCCATTTTTATCCCTTTCTTTTCTGGTTAAGGATCTTCTGAATATCGTCGATCTCTTTGTCTGACAGGTCCGCATCCTCAATGAAGGCAGCGAGGGCGGGCTTCATCGCGTCCTGGTAGACACGACGAACGAAAGACCTGGTCTCAGAGCGGACGCATGCAGACTCAGCTACTGCGGCGGAATACCGATACCGGTAGCCCTCCTCAGTGACTTTGACGGCGCCTTTCTTCACCAGTCTGCTTATCAACGTCTTGATTGTTCTGGGTTTCCACTTTACTTCGCCTGACAAGGCGCTCACTACGTCATTTGCCGTCTGCGAACCATTGCCCCACAGTACCTGCATTACTCGCCATTCCGACTCTGCTATCTTGGGTATTGACTTTCTCATAATGTTTCTCCTTGATTACATTAGTAGTCATATTAACAATATTACATTTGTAGTCATCTCGTCAATATAAAAAATGGAAAAATATCACTTTTCTCGATAAACCATTCTTTTTAGCCCAATATTAAGGATATTTTTTGTTCATTTTAGGAAATATTTTTATCTTCGAGACAGAAGATGCAACATTTTATGACTTCATTTACAGCAGATTAACTATAGAATCAGGCAAAGAGCATCGTGAATCGCGCATCCAGAATCGAGATACGAAATTCTTTGGCAACGATTACTGGTTCGTTGTATGATGGTCTGGCGTAGGCAATAAAAAAATTTGCTTTTGGAGAATTGGTATTATGGATAAAAGGATTATTTGTCGCCGGATTAGCATCGGGCTTGTTGCCCTGGTTTTGATTTTCAGTATCACATCCTGTTCGAGTCAGAAGGAGGCCAAAGTACAAATGGAAAGAGACCATATTATCATCAATAAGCTTCAACATGCCGAACGCTATTACAGCATACACCCGGCGTTCGAAAAAGCTTTTGCGTTCCTGAGACAGGATGGTTTGGCCGAGCTGCCGGCC
>JBARRE010000019.1:0-16335 GCA_049644065.1 Sedimentisphaerales bacterium
GAAGGCGGCGAAAAGCGGACTACGGCGAAAAACAAAAGGCCAAAAGTTCCTTTTTGAAGAAAGCCTCATAACATATTGCAAACAAATAGGTTACAGTTGACTGTTTCAAAAAACACGCACAAAAAACAAGAAGTTGAAAGATTGTAGTATGGAGGCCTTGCTCTGTTGCCGGAAAATGGATGCACGAAACTCAAATATAGTAGCAGGAGACAGGATAATGAAACAGGTACTTTTCTGTGCGGTATTGGCCCTTTTTGTTGAAACAGCCTTCGGTCACGGTGGTATAGTTTCAAGCTCTACTGACGGCAACGGCAGGTTCGAGTATGTAGTTGAGAATTTGAATAATGTTGTCGACCTTGATGACATTGTTTTGCTTATTGCGTATGATAATGCAGGGATATATCTGGCAGAAGGACCTGCCAACTGGAGTGCCAACATAAGTGCAAGCGAGACTGTTTTTGTTGCAAATGACCCCATTGCATATCTTACACCTGGAAGCCAGGCCACCTTTGTGCTCTATTCAGAATACACTCATTCTACATATCAATGGCATCCGGGATGGGGGATAGACCGCTTTGGAAACGATATAATAATCCGAAACTCACTAGTTCTTGTCCCCGCTTCGGAGCCTGATTTTGGCCGACAATATTAATTCTAATTGCCATTTTTAGCAGCTTTCAAAAGATGTTGTCGATACCGCTAAGCCTTCTTTGACAGATATTCCCCCGACTATGATAACTCTCAATCTTCCGTCTCGTCCTACTAAAATCGCGCTAAGTTGGGTAAGAATTCCGGGGATTTTCGACCAAAAGCGATGGTAGCTGGGAGGGAAAATAAAAAAGTTTGGAAAAATTATTATTGCTTCTGAGGCAAAGAGTTACGGCAAAAATGTCGTCTACATTTTTGTAGATTTTCGCATCAAACGCGCAGGTACGTTCAATTATGGGGGGCGGCTTTTTTCGGCCGGAGCCGAGAGCCGGTTGCCCGAAATGTGAATATGGTAGCTTTGGACCGGGATTGAACTGATGGTTTCGAATAATAGTGACATTATGACCTGTCACGAGCAAGAGCTTCAAGAGATGCTGGAGATAGGCCTGTATCTCGGTTCTGGGCCGCGATACCTGCTTTACTATTACGGCCGGCTCGCAATTACCAATGACGTCGGACTGATGCGCTGGCCGGAGGGGCCGAAGGTGATTGTCGCCGTCATCAAGCCCCGGGAATGCGCGTGCGGGCTCAGCCCGGCGAGAAAGGCGTATCTGCTGGCGAAGCTGCATTTGCTGGAGGATGTCAGGAAAACACAAAGCCGCCGCGCGGGCGAGGAACAACGCCGGCTCAGTTTGCAAAGGAGTTGAAATGTACACGAACAATGTCACTATGCCGTTACGAGAGTTTCCGCAATCGATAGCAGCCGAGGCGGCGGTCTTAGGCTCGATCATAATCGATCCTGCGTGTTTTGCCGAAGCGGCCGAGCTTCTCTGTGTTGAGGCGTTTTATCATTTCGAGAACCGTGCGATATACGAGGCGTTGCTGCGAATATCCAACCGCGGTGACGGCAAGTCTATCGATTGCGTGCTGCTGCGGGATGAGCTTGTCACGATGGGCAAGATGGAGGATGTCGGAATAGAACATCTCATAAAGATAATGGACAGCGTCCCATCGTCAGCCAACGCGATATATTATACGAAGATCGTCAGAGAAAAATACCTGCTTCGCAAGCTGATTGCAGCCTGCCAGAACATCTACGAGAAGGCGTTTGAACAGAGCGAGATGGTCGACGAGCTTATAGACCAGGCCGAAGCGAGCATCTTTGCAATCGGCCGGCAGACTCAGGCGTCCAATATGCACCAGTTGAGCGAGCTGATGCCTTTGGCGTTTCGTGCCATCGAATTGCGAGACCCGAACGGCCTGCCGGGATTATCGACAGGATTCTATCAGTTAGATGAGATAACGTGCGGTCTGCAGAAAGGCGATGTGATTGTGATGGCGGCTCGACCGAGCATCGGCAAGACGTCGCTGGCACTGAATATCATCGAGAATATGCTGATCGACGAAGATGTGCCGGTCGCTTTGTTCAGCCTTGAGATGGGCGGCGTGCAGTTGGCCGAGCGGATGATGAGTTCCCTTAGCCGACTGAAAAATCAGAAGGTCAGGAGAAACCACCTGGACGATAAAGACTATATCGAGCTGATTGAAGGCATCAGTCGGCTCGGATCGAAGAGACTCTGGATCGAAGATGCCTCCGAGCTGACGCCGCTTAACCTTCGGTCGAGGGCCAGGCGTCTGAAGGCTGCTTACGATATACAATGCATCGTCATCGACTATTTGCAGCTTATGAGTACGCATGGCCGGCATGAAAATCGCCAGCAGGAAATCACGAGGATAAGCCGGTCGATTAAATCGCTGGCGAAGGAGTTGAATGTCCCTGTCATATTGCTCAGCCAGCTAAACCGGGCGCCGGCCAATCGCAGCAACTTTATGCCGAGACTCACCGACCTGCGCGAGAGCGGCAGCATCGAGCAGGATGCGGATGTCGTGCTACTGCTGCATCGAGAGGACTATTACCATAAGGGCCAGGCCGATTACTGCAATACGAACGTGGCGGATGTTATCGTCGCCAAACAGCGGAACGGCCCGACCGGAGCGATAAAGCTGACGTTCCGCCCGGAGCTGTCACGCTTCGAAAGCTACGCGCCTTTGGAGCAATAAAAAAGAGGAAAAACCTCTTGACAATAAACCAAAAATTGTCGATATTAATGCGTTGCAAGTTAGCAAAAGGAAGGTTTCGAAAGGAATTTCTTCCGATAAAAGTGGGGCGTACTTACACTTTTGAGTTGTATCTCTTTTGTTTTTAAGGTTTTATGCAAGGGGTGCTTGTTTTCTTAGGGGGCTCCCTGTTTTTTCATTTTTTTGATAATGTGAACACTTGGAAATAAGGAAAGAGGTTGTGTAATGGCGAACAATGGTGAAAAAAATCTTATCAGTGGTCCGTGGTCGTGGACAGAGGATGATATAAAGCTCCTAAAACGGCTTTATCCGCGAGGAAAAACCAGGATGATAGCCGCGAAGCTTTGCCGGCCTTTGACGGCGGTCAGGCAGAAGGCTTACGACATGGGTATGAAAACGGACATATACAACTATTGGACAGAAGATGATTTGAAGCTGCTTTCTAAACTTTATGCCGATACGATAACAGACGAGCTTGCCGAGCGATTTGGCAGGTCGGCAGGATCGGTAAAGACCAAAGCACGCCAATTGGGGCTAAAGAAAAGCCAGAGCTATCTAAAAGCCATTAAATCCCGCCCTCGAAAACGGCGCAAGAAACAAGTCTGATTTTCGACGGCATTCCTTCGTAAATGTTTAGCCCCCCAGTTTTGCTGGGGGCCATCTCTGGTAGTATGTATTTAGTACGCCATCAGTAAATTCAGCTGCAACCGATTTTCATTTCAAGCCGAACATTTAATAAGGCTAATTGGAGGGGACAGTCATGACTAATGCAAAAGCATTGAGCGCCAGACAGTTTGCCGTGATCGAGGATTTGTTTGAAGGCGAGCAAGAGCAGACGATTCTGGGAAAACACAATCTCAGCCGAAAGCTCTATAACAAATGGCTGGCCGATGAGAGCTTTAACGACCAGCTCGATTGGCGTGTGGCCTGGGAATACCGCAGGAGCGAGTTTATACTGGCCCGTAAAGCCAGGGAGGCAGTGTCCGATCTCGTGGGTCTGACAAAATCCAAACAACCGGAAACTGCCCGCAAGGCCTGCCTCGACATTATCACAATGCGCGCCAATCGTTTAGTCGGCACACCCGCGACACCGGGCGATAATCCAACACCGCCAGCCTCCGACACCCCTGAGCTTACACCCGAAACCGCCGGCAAAATCTTAGCCGTCCTCGCCGAAGAAAAAAGCAATTAGTACATCGTATCATAGGCCGAATTTCTTACCTTATTATACTTTTCGGGCCTAAAGTATAATTAAGGATTCGCTTATTAAACGAAAGTATAATAAGATATAACTTGCATGGCACTGCTATAGATTGGTCATAAGGTGGCATAAGGCATTATTGTAAAGGAGTTTATGAGCATGAGATGCAGCAATGACTACACACGGCGGGGATTTTTGAAGGCGATGGGGGCTGGGGCGGCGGTTCTGGCTTCGGCGGGTAATCTAATGGCCGGAGAGCGAAAAGCGGCGAGTAGGCCGAATATTTTGATGATCCTGGTGGATGATTTGGGCTATGGGGATTTGTCGAGCTATGGGGCGAAGGATTTGAAGACGCCATATATCGACAGGCTCATGACGGGCGGGGTGCGGTTCGATAATTTCTATGCCAACTGCCCGGTCTGCTCGCCGACAAGGGCATCGCTATTGAGCGGGCGCTATCCGGACATGGCCGGCGTGCCGGGAGTGGTTCGCACGCACATCACAAACAACTGGGGCTACCTGGCTCCGCATGCGGTTTTGCTGCCGAAGCTGCTAAAACCGGCGGGCTATCACACTGCCATCGTTGGCAAGTGGCATCTCGGCCTGGACTCGCCCAATATGCCGAACGAGCGCGGCTTCGACCACTTCCACGGCTTTCTCGGCGATATGATGGACGACTACTACAACCACCATCGGCACGGCAATAATTACATGCGGCTCGACGGTAAAGAAATCGACCCCGAAGGCCACGCCACCGACCTGTTCACGCAGTGGTCAATCGACTACATCAACGACCGAGCCAAGTCGGACAAACCATTCTTTTTGTACCTTGCATACAACGCGCCGCACACACCAATCCAGCCGCCCGCCGATTGGCTCGACCAAGTGAAGAAACGCCAGCCCGGCATAGATGGCAAGCGAGCCAAACTCGTAGCCCTGATCGAGCATCTCGACGACGGCATCGGCAAAGTCATCGTGGCACTAAAAGACGCCGGAGTAAGTGGCAATACGCTGGTGATTTTCACATCCGACAACGGCGGCCAGCTTAACGTCGGAGCAAGCAACGGCCCACTGCGAGCGGGCAAGCAGGACATGTACGAGGGCGGTATCCGCGTGCCAATGTGCGCCGTCTGGCCGGGAAAGATTCAGCCCGGCACACGCAGCGAGCGTGTGGCGCTTACTATGGATTTGTACCCGACCATCTGCGAAGCGGCCGGGGCAAAGATCGCCCACGAGATCGACGGGCGCAGCATCCTGCCGACACTGCTCGGTAAATCGCAGCCTGCCGAGGACCGCTTTTTATTCTGGGTCCGTCGCGAGGGCGGCGGCTACGGCGGGCGGGCATATTACGCCGTACGGTACGGCGACTACAAGCTCGTACAGAACAATCCTTTCGAGCCGATGGAGCTTTACAACCTCAAGGACGACCCGAAGGAGCAGAAGCCGCTTGGCAGGAAGAACAAAATGTATCAGAAGCTCTTTACCGCTCTACGCAACCACATAATCGAAGCCGGAGCGGTGTCCTGGCAGAAATATCCGGTCGAAATAAAGGCGGCTCGCTAACTGCGAACGCAAGAGGTAAAAATTTCGGAGGCAACGCTGAAATGAGAAAGAAAATCCTGAGCGCATTGATATTTGTATTTATGCTGCCGGTGCTGGTTTCTTCCGCCGGGGCACAGACAGTTCTTATCGAGGCCGAAGGCTTCGCGAACCGGGGCGGCTGGGTAATTGATCAGCAGTTTATGGACCAGATGGGCTCACCGTTCCTGCTGGCTCACGGTTTGGGCAAGCCGGTCGGCGACGCCGCTACGGCTATCTCATTTCCGGCAGTGGGCACGTACCGCGTCTGGGTTCGGACGCGTGACTGGGTAGCGCCCTGGAAAGCACTGGGAGCGCCCGGCAGGTTCCAGCTCATAATCGACAATGAGCCGCTCGGCACCGTATTCGGCACAGAAGGGGCCCAGTGGCACTGGCAGAACGGTGGGACGGTCGAAATTAAGAAAAATCAAGTCGTGCTCAAACTGCACGATCTGACCGGTTTCGACGGTCGATGCGATGCGATTATCTTTTCCACAGATACAAATTTCATACCGCCGAACGAAGGCGAATCAATGGCGGCTTTTCGCAGAAGGCTGCTCGGCCTGTCTGATATCCCTCAGAACGCTGGCAATTTCGACCTGGTCGTAGTTGGCGGTGGTATCGCCGGCACCTGCACTGCGATCTCAGCGGCAAGGCTCGGCATGCAGGTTGCGCTCATACAGAACCGTCCCGTGCTGGGTGGCAACAACAGCTCGGAGGTCCGTGTCCACCTGAACGGCGAGGTCAATCAGCCTCCATATCCGGCCCTTGGCGGTGTCGTTAACGAACTGGATACCGGGCTTCGAGGCAACGCCCAGCCCGCCGAACATTATGACGACCAGCGAAAACTCAAAGTCGTCCAGGCGGAGGAGAATATCCACCTATTTCTGAATATGCACGCCTTGAAGGTCGAAAAACAGGGCGATCGGATTGTCGCTGTCATAGCCCAGGATATTCAAAAAGGCAGCCGGTCGCGATTCACCGCTCCGCTGTTTGCCGATTGTACCGGTGACGGCACGCTCGGATTTCTCGCCGGCGCCGAGTACCGAATGGGACGTGAAAGCAAAGAACAGACCGGCGAATCTCTGGCGCCGAAAGAGCCCGACAAAATGACGATGGGCGCATCGGTCCAGTGGTACTCGATCCAAAGCGGCAAACCTGCGAGCTTTCCAGATTGTCCCTGGGCGTTACAGTTTAACGAACAAAGCTGTCACTACCTGATCCGAGGCGACTGGGATTGGGAGACGGGAATGAACCGCGACCAGATAACCGAATTCGAGTCTATTCGCGATCACGCTCTTCGTGCCGTCTACGGCAACTGGGCTTATCTGAAGAACAGCAGCCGGGACAGGGCGAAATACGCGGACCGTCAACTCGAATGGGTAGCATATATCGCCGGCAAGCGAGAATCACGGCGGCTGCTCGGTGACGTCATATTGCAGCAGCAGGACATTCAGCGACGCAAGAGATTCCCCGATTCGTTTGTCACGACCACCTGGTCAATCGACCTTCACTATCCGGACCCGAAAAACTCCCAATACTTTCCCGGCGAAGAATTCCGTTCGATTGCCAAATTCAATCAGATCAAGCCTTATCCGATTCCTTACCGCTGCCTGTATTCCCGCAACATCAGCAATCTGATGATGGCCGGCCGCTGCATCAGCGTGACACACGTGGCGCTCGGGACCGTCCGCGTGATGCGAACCGGCGGAATGATGGGCGAGCTTATCGGAATGGCAGCGTCACTTTGTAAGAAGCACAATACTACCCCTCGCGGCATTTATGAGAAACACCTGGCCGAGCTGAAACGGTTGGCACGAAACGGCATCGGAAAGCCTGCCGAAATTGACGAAGACACCTTCCGGCAGGCCGTAGAGAACGGACGTCTCGCCAATGAAGGGTTTATTCACTGCCGGGACTTTGTCAACGGCTGGCTTCGACATGCCGATAGGAAGACCGGGCTGATCCCCAGAAATCTTAGCCGGGACAAAGATATCTGGAACGCCCAGGACAGTGCCGCGGACAATTATCCGTTTATGGTGCTCACAGCGGCAATTATCGACCGGCCACTTTTTGACGGTCGGATGCGAAATATACTGCGCGCCGAAACCCGGCTCACATCCCGCATCGGAAGCCTGCCCGATACGTATTCTTTTACCAAGCAGGACTTCCATGAATCGAGAGAAAATCTGGGCCGTATAATCTTCGGCTCATCGGAATACGTCAAAGACGGGCTGCTGCCGCTTACTGAATGGCTCGGGCCGAGCCCATGGTCTGAACGCATGATTAACATCCTTGACGATTTGTGGCAGCGGGCGCCGGTTAAAACTCAATATGGACAAATCGTCTCGGAAAACCAGGAGATTAACGGTGAGATGCTCCAGACATTGTCCCGTGTTTACTGGATGACCGGAGAGAGGAAATATTTGCAATGGGCCGTTCGTCTCGGCGATTATTATCTGCTCGGCGGACATCATCCCACACGCGATGAAGAAGCGCTCAGGCTTCGCGACCACGGCTGCGAAATTGTCTCGGGCCTGTGCGAGCTTTACGCGACCGTTAATTACGCCATGCCGGCTAAAAAAGCTGCTTATCGAACACCCATTCACGAGATGCTCGATCACATTCTCGAATTCGGTCGCAACGAACACGGTCTTTTTTACAACGGCATCTATAACAGGACGGGCCGGCATGACAGAGATCTGGCTGACACTTGGGGATATAATCTCAACGGTTTTTATACCGTGTATTTGATAGACCAGACCGAAGTCTATCGTCAGGCCGTTCAGAAAGCACTGGGCAACCTGAACGACTACTACAAAAACTATCAGTGGGAAGGCAGCAGCGCCGATGGTTACGCCGATTCAATCGAAGGCGCGATCAACCTCTACAATCGTGAACCGGTTGCTTCGGTTGTGAAGTGGATGGACAGCGAAATCAAGGTGATGTGGGACATGCAACAGCCCGACGGCACCATCGAAGGATGGCACGGCGACGGAAACTTCGCACGCACTACAATCATGTACTGCCTCTGGAAAACAAAAGGCCTGACCATCCGTCCCTGGCGGGATGATGTGGTTTTTGGAGCGTTTCAGGATGGTGACGTTCTAAAAATAAGCATAAGCGCCGACAGAAGATGGGATGGTAAACTGCTCTTCGACACGCCGCGTCATAAGACGGTTATGAATATGCCGCTCGACTGGCCGCGTATCAACCAGTTCCCCGAATGGTTCACCGTCAAGCAGAATAAACGCTACATGGTCAACGACCTGACGTCCAATACGAGGAAATCATATACGCCGCAGCAGTTGGCCGATGGTATAACAATCAACATCCAGTCCGGCGTTCCGCAGTATTTGATAGTGCAGTGATTGAGTCACCACTACAGGAAATTTCTCAAACCGCAGGCGATATTCTTCGTCTTCGACTCAGAATCACATTCAAATCAGGGGGTAGTATGATGACATTATCGACCATTTCAACCATTTCCGACGGCATCGAAAGGGCGGCTGGCGTTTACACCGAGCTTAGGCGAACTCGGCCGAGTACAAGGCGGGATCTGAAGAATTATGTGAAGGTCTTTCTCGGTATCGACGTGCCGGATAAGAGAATCTGTCCGGAACATCAAAGCCCGATGGATTATCTCTGGCATACTTTTAGTGAATCTAAGAACGAACCACGGGCTGTGAATCATGATTCGATCGTTTGGGCGAATCGTGCCGGGGGCAAGACGGAATTGGCGGCTGTCGCGACGCTTCTGGATTGCCTCTTTAAATCGAACTGCCAGGTCCGGATCCTGGGCGGCTCGGGCGAGCAGGCCAGTCGGATGTATGAATATCTGACCGGCTTTCTATGTCACGGCTACGAGCAATTCCTCGCCGGGCCCGTCCGCAAGACCAAATGTCGCTTTATCAACGGCTCAGCGGTCGAGGTCCTGACGCAGTCGGCCACCAGTGTCCGCGGCCAGCACGTCCAGAAGCTTCGCTGCGACGAGCTTGAGCTGTTCGACGAGGATGTATTCGAAGCGGCAAAGTTCACCACGCAGAGCACGCCGGAAATTACCGCCGGCATGGAGCTTATCAGCACGATGCATAAACCTTACGGCCTGATGCACGAGGCCGTGACATCGGCTCCGAAGTTCGGCACGCCGGTCTTCAAATGGTGCGTGTGGGAAGTGATCGAAAAGTGCGTCGGCAGAAGCTGCTCGCAATGTCCCTTGTCGGAAGACTGTCGGGGCAGGGCGAAGGCTGCGAACGGGTATCTGAAAATAGACGACTGTATTACCCAGATGTGCCGGGCCAGCAGGGCGGGCTGGGAGGCCGAGATGCTCTGCACGCGGCCGTCAAGACAGAATGTCGTCTTCGATGAGTTCGACCCGGCCGTGCACGTTGGAGCCGTCGATTATGATCCGAATCTTCCGCTGTACCGGGCGCTTGATTTCGGATTCGTCAATCCGTTTGTGTGCCTGTGGATTCAGGTTGACGATGCCGGCGTTGTGCGTGTGATCGATGAGTACATTCGCAGCAGGGCGACCATCGACGTGCATGCGGTTGAAATGAAGAGCCGTACGCCGGTTGCGGAAGAAAAAGTTACGGCGACGTTTTGCGACCCGGCGGGTAAAAGCGTCAACGATGTCACCGGCACGAGCGCCGTCCGGGAGTTGCGGTCATTGGGAATCGTTGTACGATTCAAACGAAGCGGCATCCTGGAAGGCATCGAGCTGATCCGCCGGGCAATCCGCTCCGGCGATGGGAAAAGCAGCCTGATCGTTTCGCCGAGATGCCCCCGCCTGATCGAGGCAATGGAATGCTACCATTACCCAGAATCCACAAACACCTTCCGGGAGCTCCCGCAAAAAGACGGCCTATACGACCACCCCATCGACACCCTGCGATACTTCTTTATCAACCATAATCGCGGTGAGGGCAAGATGGTTACACGACTTTACTGATAGCCATTCGTCGAGCAGGATGCCGGATAATTTACAATATACGTATATTATTGCGGATATTTGTTGAAAATGACTTAAGACGGCAAAGCTTTTGCTCGATATTGATAATAATTGCAGGAGGAAACTTGGAAGGGAAAACCTCAGCCGAATTGAGCACATAAAAAGGAAACAGGGCTGAGGTGCGGAGGGAGAGGAAAAAGCGAGATATCCTCAGCCCTGTGAATGTGCTCATTCTATCTAACTACCAATATATCATAAAGCTCTACGTAAAGCAATACTATTTTTCAAAAAAAATGCTCGTTTCCAGAAAAAAAAACTCCACTACAAAATACTCTAAATCGCCTACTATCAAAAGCTTACAAAATCACTATAGCTTTTGGCTTGTATTTTGTCAATGAGATTATTAAAATTTTTTTCACTGAAGCAATCATATTTTAGCACAAATGAAAATTTGAGGACGACTATGCTCACAGATAACATTCTTGAACTGGTAGGCAATACGCCGCTTCTGCAATTAAAGGGCGAAAAGATTTTTGCCAAGGCGGAATTTCTCAATCCAGGCGGGAGTATTAAGGATCGCGTTGCCCTGGCGATGCTCGAGGCCGCCGAGCGCGACGGTAAACTTAAAAAAGACTCCATTATCGTCGAGCCCAGCAGCGGCAACACAGGTATCGGTCTGGCATTGGTCGGACATCTGATGGGCTATCGCGTCCGAATCGTTATGCCTGAGGGAATGAGTGAAGAGCGGAAGAAGCTCATTAAAGCCCTCGGCGGAGAACTTGTTCTGATCCCCGATGAAGAGGGCCTGGCCGGTGCGGTTCGCACAGTCGAGAAGATGGCCGCCGAAGACCCGCGCGTTTATGTGCCGCAGCAATTCGAGAATCCGGAAAATCCCCGCGTTCATTATGAACAGACCGCACGCGAGCTTTGGCGTCAGATGGGCGGCAATATCGATTGTTTTGTCGCCGGCGTCGGCAGTGGCGGAACGCTCCAGGGCGTAGGAAAATTCCTAAAGGAGCATAAAAAGGATGTGAAAATAATCGCTGTTGAGCCTGAGAACTGCTCGGCACTCTTGGGGCACGAGCCGGGACTGCACCAGATTCAGGGCATCGGCGACGGTTTTATCCCCGCCATACTCGATGTTTCAATGGTCGATGGTGTGGTGGAAGTTTCCGACGATAATGCGATTCGAACCACCCGGCAGTTGGGCACAGATTTAGGCTTGCTGGTCGGGATCAGCTCAGGCGCCAATGTCTGGGCTGCGCGCCGGCTGGCTGAGAACATCGAGGGCAATATCGCAACCGTCCTGCCGGACAGAGCGGAACGCTATTTCAGCACCGCCTTGTTATGATTTTTGCCTTTGCCATTCTGAGCGGAGCGAAGCGTTTGCGTCATAGAAGCTATATCAAGAATCCTAACTTCGCTGCGCCCCATTCAGGATGCCAAAAACCTTATTAATGGACTCTTTTAAAAAAAGAAAAGGGCTGAGGCAAGGAGGAAAGGAGGGTTTAAAAACCTCAGCCCGTAATCCATTAACTGCTAATACGCCTCGCTCCGATAAAAGTTCACACCATTTATTGTCCAGAAAATTATTTTGCTCTAACTTGTAAATTCTTGTTGTGAACGCGGTATTTCGGGCGATCTTTTGCCATCGCGGCCGTAAAAGTTTTTAAGATCCATAAAAATATTTTTTGTGCTTTATGGAACGTTTCCGCACAGAATCACCGGCTCTTGAAGATATCTTTAGCGTAAATTCCTAAAAGTAAGAATAAAAAAAGGGGCTGAGGTCAGGAGGAGGGGAGTGAAGTTTAATACCTCAGCCCGTGGCTTTGTGCTAATTCATACGAGCCCAGTTTACCGAAGTTCGCTTTCTGTGGAAAAACATTTAACTATTTTTAAAAAATATCCAAAGGGTTGGTTTTTGCTTCAAAATTAGCCCAAAACCGGCAATAATAATACAGAAAAATACATTCCAGCAAAAAATTTAAACCCAAACAGAAACGGGCAATTGAGTCATGTTGTCTTTGGCAGTGTGATAAAGCGGGTATGTAAATGACGTTAGATAAGGAATTTTAATGAAGCCTATAAGACTGGTTTATATAGCTCTGCTTTTGATGGTTGCGGGTCTTGGATGCCAGAAGAAAGAATCCGACTCGGAAAGCATAAAAATCAATCCATCTAAGGCCCGAGGTGAAGAACTCCGTCGGACGCTTTTGCACTTGGCGCCCAACTGGAAAGTGGCTGAGCGGCTAATAAACGAAGGTGCCGACGTTAACGCGAAAGACAGCTTTGGTATGACGCCATTGCATACGGCCGTCATAGCGAACCGCAGAGATGTCGTCGAAGTGCTTGTTGCCCGTGGAGCCGACATCAATGCAAAGAGCCGTCGCGGCCAGACGCCGCTGTTCTGGGCCGTTGCCAAAGGCCGCAAAGATATGGCCGAATGGCTTATCGCTCATGGCGCCGACGTCAACGCAAAGGACAACTACGGCATCACACCGCTGCACAGCGCGGCCCACGCAGGCAGCGCGGACCTGGTCGAGCTGCTTATCGCCAACAGTGCCGACGTTAATACAAAAGACAACGAAGGCCGAACTCCTTTGGACTGTGCACAAGATTCAGGCTACACCGAAATCGTTGAACTGCTGCGTAAGCATGGGGCGAAAGAATGACAAAGAGGTTGGAAATTCGATACAAGGAGCGATAGCAAATGGCAGCGAGTGTTTTTGAAGACAAGGATACCAGGCCGGATGATAAGATGCTGGCCGGGGCGTTGGGTAAATCGAATCGGTTATGGCAGGAGATTAAAAAGCATCTCAAGGCTGAGTATGGTGAATTGATTAATAACTAATGGAAGGGATTTGAGATGTTTTATTTTGACTGTAGAAATTTCAGGTGTTTATGTGTTTTTGTTGTGGTGATTTGTGTGTTTTGTTCGTTAGCGTATGGGGAGTTTCCTGAGTTTGAGTATCACCAGATCGACCGGATCGGCAACAAGATGGGGCAGAGTTCTCTCATGGATGTTGACAAGGATGGCGACCTGGACTGGATTACCGGCTGCAACGGCGGGACGATATGGTGGTTCGAGTACAAAGCCCCCGATGACTGGGTCCGACATACGCTCGGGAAAGATGTCCTGACGGAAGTTGGCGGCACGGCGTTCGATGTGGATGGCGATGGATGGATTGACCAGGTTTCCGGCGGGACCTGGTATCGCAATACAGGCAAACCTCGCGAGCGGGAATTCGTAAGGTACTTGAATGGTGTGATTGAAAGGTCACACGACAACGTCGCCGCGGATATGGACGGGGACGGCAGGCTCGACGTCGTCGCGATGAGCGACCGCAGCGCATTGTACTGGTTCAAGATTCCCGCAGACCCAACGAAGAAATGGCAAGGGCACAAGATCGGCCCTGCGGTTCACGGCGCGATCGACCCGGCGGGCGTCGGCGATATCGACGGGGATGGTGACAACGATGTAGTTCGCACAAATATCTGGTTCGAGAATGCCGACAGCAAAGGTACCAAATGGATCGAGCATAACAACATCGATTTTGGTCAGCCTAAAGCGAGGTATCCCCTGATGACAAAATCGTGGATCGTCGATCTCGATAAGGACGGCGACAATGATGTTGTCGAGGCCGAAGGCGATTGTCTGAGTGGGCGCGTGGCGTGGCACGAAAACGCCGACGGCAAAGGCGGCCTCTGGGTCAGACACATGATTGCGGACAAGGCCGGCCAGGATTATCATTCGCTGGCAGTTGCGGATTTCGACAACGATGGCGACCTCGACGTTTTCTCGGGCGGGGGGCCTTTGACTGAAAAGCCGCCGCACAAATGGTTCATCTGGGAGAACAGGGACGGCAAAGCGGCAACGTGGGTCCAGCACGAAATCCTGAGCGGCAAGCGCTGTCACGAAGCCAAGGCTGCGGATGTCGACGGCGATGGTGACATTGACATCTGCTCCAAGCCCTGGAACGGCGACGAGCACGTTTACCTTCGCAATATGCTCAGGGAAAATTCCTCGAAATAAAATCGTGCAATAAGAGGCGAATCTGATAACATTAAAAGTTTAATTGAAACTTTGTAGGAGACGATCGGATGTCGCTGAATGTTTTCCGGCCGGGAGTCAGGCCGTTCTGTTTTGTGCTAATCGGTGTCACTCTGCTTGCCGTGGGCCTTCCGCTTGTCCGTGGCGCCGAGTACTACGACAACAAATCCCTGGGCAGGCGTCTGGCATCCCTTGTCGAACGGAATTCCGCTCTTGTGCGAGTCGACAGCATTGCCCTGTCAATGCGCAAACGCAAGGTCTGGCTCATCGAGCTCGGCAAAGGAACCAAACAGGATCGCCAGATGCGCCCGGCGATGCTTGTCGTCGCGGGGATCGAGGGCAGCGACCTGATCGGATGCACAGCAGCGGTCACCTGGGTCGAGCATCTGGTTGAGCAATATCAGGACGATGCCGACATCACCAAACTGCTTCAGACGACGACGATATATATTGTACCGCGACTTAATCCCGATGCCGCTGAGCATTTTTTCGCCGACCTTAAACTTGAAACTTCCTCAAACCATAAGCCCGTCGATGATGATCATGATGGGCTGCTCGATGAGGACGGCCCCGAGGACCTTAACAATGACGGGCTTATTACATGGATGCGAATCGAGGACCCGGAGGGCGAATATATACTCGATCCGAAAGACGACCGGCTGCTCTTGAAGGCCGATCATCTCAAGAGCGAGGTCGGTGCCTGGCGCTATCTTCGTGAGGGCGTCGATAACGACCACGATGAGCGGTGGAACGAGGATGGCCAGGGCGGCGTCAACTTCAATCGCAACTTTCCGTATGGTTATAAATTCTTCGCCGAAGACGCTGGCATCCATCCGGTCAGCGAGGTGGAAACTCGGGCGCTGGCGGATTTTGTGATCGAGCATCCGAATATCGCCTTGGTGGTGACCTACGGCTCGGCCGACAATCTCTCGAAGGCCCCTGAAGGTGCGGAACCAGCCGGCCGGCGAGAGCCAATGACCGAGATTCATCAGGACGATGCGGGCTACTATCGTGTGATGGGCGAGTTCTGTCGCGAAGCGCTCGGCCTGGAGAAAGAGCTTGAGGGCACCTTAGTGCCCGGTGCGTTCAGCGACTGGATGTATTACCACCGGGGCCGGCTCTCGCTTGCGGCAAGGGCCTGGAGTCCTGCCGTCGCCGTCGAGATTTCCGAAGCGGCGGAAGAAAAAGAAGAGCAGGATTCCGAATCCGAGCGTGAGGAAAACAACAAGGGTGAGGATGCGAAGGATGATGAAGATAAGCGTAACCAGCAGGAACGTAAAGAGTTGAAGTGGTTCGACGAACACGCGCCGGAGGCCTTCGTCGAATGGCAGCCTTTCGAGCATCCCGATTTTCCCGGCCGGAGAGCCGAGGTCGGAGGATATCGTCCCTTCGCCCTGACGAATCCTCCTGCTGAGATGGTTGACGAGATTGCCGACAAGCACGCCGGTTTCCTGACGAAAGCGGCGCAGCGGCTGCCGCGTATCGGCGTACGAAAGATCGAGTGCCGCCATTTGGGCCGGTCGGTCTATGAGGTGGAGATTCAAGTGGAGAATACCGGATTTTTGCCGACGGTTCTGGAGCACGGGCGAACGACGCGCGAGGTTCATCCGACCCGGCTGGTAATGGAGCTGGACGATGAGTCATTTCTATCCGGAAGCAGGATTACGAATCTGCCGGCAATCCGGGGTAGCGGCGGGATGGTTGAGCTGCGCTACATCGTCAGAGTACCGGAGCAAGAGAAAATCGATTTCGAGGTCGTCTCGATGTTAGCCGGGAAGGTCAAAAGCTCGGTCGAGCTGCCGAACGCTGAATGAATCGGCATATAAA
>JBARRE010000020.1:0-15686 GCA_049644065.1 Sedimentisphaerales bacterium
GCATAATGAAGGGCTACTACAAGAATCCAAAAGCCACAGAAGCGGTTATCAAAACCGACGACCAGGGCGTCCGCTGGCTGCTCACCGGCGATCTGGGGCATCTGGACGAAGACGGAAATCTTTCCATAACCGGGCGGAAGAAGTACGTAATTGTGCTGCCCGGCGGTAAAAATGTCAGCCCCGAGCATGTCGAGTCGGCGCTTTCGGAGGCAAAATTCGTCGGTGAAATATTAGTGGTCCCCGGTTTCCGGAAGGACACGACTGGTATCGTAGAGGAAACCATCAGAGCCATCGTCCGGCCGGCATGGGAAGCAATAGAGACCCATGCCGATCATTCCTCCGATGATCTGGTGGATAAGCCGCAGGTCCTTAAGAACCTGATTTGGAACAACATCAATGAATGTCAGCAGAACAGCCGGCAGCTTACCAGCTTCGAGAAAATCTCCTCGCAGCATCTTGAAATCAGAATCGAGGAATTTCAGAAAACCTCAACCGGAAAGATCAGGCGGGAAGTATATATGAAATTATAAAAAGAGCAATTAAATCAAACTGACCTGTACTTTGTGTTATTCCCGCGGAGGCGGGAATCCAGACTATTGTGACGATTTTAGATTCCTGTTTTCAAAGGAATGACAATATGCATTATGTTATCGTAAAGAAAACCCTTACATAAAGGAGGATTACGAAATGTCGGAACATCAAAAAACTTCAATCGCCGGCAACAACTCCGG
Organism: Sedimentisphaerales bacterium; assembly: GCA_049644065.1. Classification (GTDB taxonomy): domain Bacteria; phylum Planctomycetota; class Phycisphaerae; order Sedimentisphaerales; family Anaerobacaceae; genus JAFGPJ01. The sequence goes on from JBARRE010000020.1 coordinate 732, forward strand.
ACGGATTAATCGTCGCCGGTTCATGGCCGGGGCCGGCGCGGCCGCTCTGTCGTTTACAATCGTCAAGCCGGAGCTGGTCCGCGGAGCTGCCGCCAACTCGAAAGTCAACCTGGGCCTTATCGGCTGCGGCGGCAGGGGGACATGGATCGCCGAACTGTTCCAGCAGCACGGCGGATACAATGTCGTTGCCGTGGCGGACTATTTCCAGGACAGGATTGATAACGCCGGCGAAAAACTGGGCGTACCGGCGGCAAATCGTTTCCCCGGCCTGTCGGGCTATAAAAAGCTGTTGGAGAAGGTGGACGCCGTGGCTATCGAAAGCCCGCCGTACTTTCATCCCGAGCAGGCCGCGATGGCGGTGGAAGCCGGATGTCACACCTATGTCGCAAAGCCGATTGCCGTAGATGTGCCCGGATGTCAGAGTATCGGCGAGAGCGGCAAAAGAGCCGCGAGGAACAAACGCTGCTTCCTTGTGGACTTCCAGACTCGTGCCGATCCGTTCTACATCGAGGCGCTCAAACGTCTGCGCGACGGGGCGCTGGGCGAGTTCGTTTTCGGCGAGGCGATCTACCATGCAACCTGCCCGTTCGGGCGGATGTACGATACATGGCGGAACGATCCGAAGAATCCCGAAACCCGCCTGCGGGCATGGGGATTGGACCGCGTGATATCCGGTGACATAATTACCGAACAGAATATCCACACGCTGGACGTAATGAACTGGATCATGGACGAAGAGCCGGTTTCCGCCGTCGGGGTGGGCGGCAGGACGGTTCGCCCCGTCGGGACCTGCAACGACCACTTCGCATTGCTCTTCGAGTATCCCAACAAAATCGGTATTACGTTCAGTTCGAGACAGATAGAAGGTCACGGCACGCAGCCCGAAGGCATTCGGAACCGGATGTTCGGCTCCAAGGGCGTGCTGGAAACCGAATACGGCGGACAGGTAATCATTCGCGGCGAGAACTTCTATCGCGGCGGCAAATGCCCCGGCATATACAAGGACGGTGCCATAGCCAACATCGCCACGTTCCATAAGAGCATTCTCGAAGGCAATTACGAGAATCCGACCGTCGAGCCGAGCGTTCGCAGCAATCTGATAACAATCCTTGGCCGGACCGCCGCCTACACGGGCAGAAAAGTAAGATGGAGGCAGCTTGTCAAAAGCACGGAGAAGCTTGAAGCCAATCTTAAAGGCTTGAAATCGTAAGTGAATCGGGGCAACGCCCTCGCGTTTATCTCTTGGAGGTATAGAAATGAAACGTTTACACATAACTCGCCGCCAGATGATGGTGGGGGCCGCTCGCGCTGCTGCCGGGCTGGCAGTGACATGCTCCTGCGCTCCTCTGGCCGAGCATGAGCAGGCAAAAGCTGCCGCCGGATTTAAGCTGGGCGTCTGTGACTGGACGATAGGGAAGACTGCTGACCCGGGCTCGTTCGAGATCGCCAGACGAATAGGACTGGACGGCGTACAGGTGGATTTCGGCAGGGGGGACAATCGCCTGCCTTTATTCGACGAAGAATTGCAGGATAATATTCTCGACGAGGCCCGCAAGCAGAAAATGCAGATCGCTTCGCTGGCAATGGGTGTCCTTAACAACGTCCCGTACAAAAGCGACCCGCGTGCCGAGCGATGGGTGCGGCAGGGCATCAACGTCGCCGAGGCAATGGGAGTCAAGGTGATTCTGCTGGCCTTTTTCGGCGAAGGTGACCTGAAAGACGACGAGCAGGGTGTTAACATGGTTGTCCAGCGACTCAGGCAGGTCGCTCCCAGTGCGGAAATGGCCGGCGTCACACTCGGTATCGAATCCTGGCTCAGTGCCGAGCAGCACATCGACATTATCGAGAGGGTGGGCTCGCGCGCCGTCAAGGTGTACTACGACGTGGCCAACTCGCACAAAGCAGGCTACGATATCTACAAGGAAATCCGTCAGCTCGGTCCGCTCATCTGCGAGGTTCACGCCAAGGACTACGACAACCTGTACGGCAAAGGCTCGATCGACTTCAAAGAGGTCCGCCTGGCGATGGACGATATAGGTTATCGCGGCTGGCTCGTCATGGAAGGCACGAAGATGCCGCTGGGCGTAGAGGAAAGCTGCCGCTACGACGCCGAATACCTGCGGGGCATCTTCCCGAAAAAAGTATAGCGCCATAGAGCAGGCAAAACCCGGCTCAGAGCGAGGGACTGCTTCGGGATTGTGCCTGTGTTTTGTCGTTCCTGCACGAGCGGGAATATGAATGGTTGAATCACTCAAAAAATAGAGAAAGGACCGGATATGAAATCGAATTACCGTTTTACCATTTTGGCCGTACTGGTTCTCGCTGCGGCCCAGCTCGCCTTGGGCACGCCCCTGGACGATTATGTCGCAAAGCCTGATGACAGCTATGCTTATAGTGTTATCAAAACCATTTCCGGCCTGGGTTATACCGCTTATATTCTGGATATGACCTCGCAGTCCTGGCGCAGCAAGGACGAGGTCGACCGCCCGCTCTGGAAGCACTGGCTGACAATCGTCAAGCCCGCCAATGCCACCGCCAATAAAGCGCTGCTCTGGATTAACGGCGGCAGCAACAATCGCTCGGCGCCCGAGACGGCCGACAAAATGCTGATCGGCATTGCCCTTGGCGCCGGCTCGGTCGTCGCCGATCTGAAAATGGTGCCGAACCAGCCGCTGATGTTCCCGGATGGCGGCAGGCCCCGCTCTGAAGACGGGATCATCGCTTACTCCTTCAACAAGTGCCTTGCTACCGGCGACAATACATGGCCGCTCTTGCTGCCGATGGTAAAAAGCGCCGTCCGCGCGATGGACACGGTTCAGAGCCATCTTAAATCTCTCGATTCCGGCCCGCTCAATATCAAGCATTTCGTGGTCTCCGGCGGCTCGAAGCGTGGCTGGACGACCTGGCTGACCGCCGCGGTCGATAAGCGGGTGATCGCTATCGCCCCGGCCGTCATCGACGTGCTGAATATGGATGAGCAGATGAGGCACCATTTTGCCGCTTACGGCTTCTATTCCGACGCTATCGCCGATTACGGCGAAATGAAGGTATTCGAGCGGCTCGACACGCCGGAAGGCCAGGCGCTGACTAAACTTGTCGACCCCTACGAGTACCGCGACCGCTACGCGGCGATCCCCAAGTGCCTGATAAATTCGAGCGGCGACCAGTTCTTCCTGCCGGACTCGGCACAGTTCTACTTCCACGACCTGCCCGGCGAGAAATACCTGCGGTACGTCCCGAATACCGACCACGGGCTTGGCGGCTCGGACGCTCACATGAGTCTGTTGGTGTTCTTCCAGTCCGTCCTGTCTGATTCCCCCCGGCCGAAGTTCTCCTGGGCGGTCAAGGAAGACGGCTCGATCGAGGTCAACACGACCACGGATCCGACGGCGGTCAAACTCTGGCAGGCCACAAATCCCAAAGCAAGGGATTTCCGGCTTGAAATCATCGGGCCGGTCTGGAAAAGCTCGGATCTTGCCGCTGGCAGCCCCGGCACGTATATAGCAAAGGTCCCCAAACCGGACGAAGGCTGGACGGCATTTTTCGTCGAGCTGACGTTCGACAGTGGCGGCCCGCTTCCATACAAATTCACAACCGAGGTCCATGTCGTGCCGGAAACTCTGCCCTTCGCCGACAAGCTCAGCTTCGACGACGCTGGCAGTGTCGATTCGGCCCTGGCAGCCGCCGACCGGTAGGGGGATAGGAGTTATTATGAAGAAAATCGCAACGTTCATTTGTCTGGCTTTCATTTGCCTGAGCCTGGTGATATTCTCTGGCTTTGGGCAGAAAGTCGTTGGGGCGTCGAATTCGGCCGCTAAAAAGCGGCCCGAAAAGGTGTTGTACGCAGAGCTTACGCCCCAGGAATTCCGGGACCGGCTGGCCGCCGCGCCCATCGCTTATCTGCCGCTCGGGACGCTCGAATGGCACGGCGAGCACCTGCCAATCGGCTCGGACGGCCTGCAATCCTATGGCTTTTTCACCGGCCTGGCCCGCGAAGCAGGCGGTATCGTCCTGCCGATGCTGTTTCTTGGCCCCGACCGCAAGCAAGAGGTGGACGGCAAGGAACTCTACGGGATGGATACGCTTGGCGAGGGTATGCCGGAGGGCAAACGCTATAAGAACCAGCAGCTCGCCGGCAGTGCCTACTGGGTGCCCGAGGAGACGTTCCGCATGATTATCGAAGCGACGCTCAAGCAGCTTCGCCGGGCCGGTTTCAAGATTGTCGTCGCCCACGGCCATGGGCCCTCGACCGGCTTTTTTCGCAAACACGCAGCAGATTGGAAGGAGAAGTTCGGCCTTGAGACCTTCGTCTGCTGGGGCGGCGAGTACGACCGACAGGGCATGGGCATCCAGGTGGACCACGCGGCGATGAACGAAACCTCGCTCGTAATGGCCCTTCGCCCGGAGCTGGTCCAAATGGAAAGATTGCCGAAAGACCCCAATTCCTGGCCCGTCGGCGTGGGCGGCAAAGACCCGCGAAAATTCGCCAGCGCCGAGCTCGGCCATAAAATCCTAAAGCTCCAGACCGAAAGAATGGCAAAAATCCTCCGACAGGCCCTGCTCAAGCTGGATAAGTAAATCAACATAATAAATTCTTTTCGATTTTACCCATGCTGCCCATTATCTCGTGACGATTGAAATCTGTCATCAATGGCAACAACGGCAATAAGAATTTCTATATGTGGCGACAATGCAATAAACCATAAAGAACAAGAATAGAGATTTGTGACTGTCATCGTTGCCATCAATGACACCGTTGCTGTTCTTGCCACTTCTGTGACGGGTATTAATGCTGAAAACCTGAATAAACGCGCGCTGAAACTCCGGGCCAGAGCCACTGAAGCAAATTCGTATTCGCAGCAACAACAGGCTCTGTATTTAAACAAGGCTCATAGTCCTTTTGATTAATCAAAAGGACTACGAGCCTGCCCGGGATTTGGGACCCTTTTTCTAACATATATTTACGTTTATTTGCCTACTTTTAAATTGGGATTGTTCAGGGGCTGTAGTAATTGTGGCATTGTTTCAGGCGGCGGTAGTTGCGATTTGTCCAAAGGCGTTTATGGTTGGGACGCGGGTTGGGGGCTTTGTTCGTATAGATGTGGAGTTGGGAGCTGTTCAGGACCACAATTTCTTCCCGCCAGTCGCCGGTAGTGTCTGCGACGTAGAGGCGGTCTGCTTTCTCTGGTAACGTGAGGACGAATTTGCCTGTTAGTGGTTCGAAGATGCAGACGTCGCCGGAGGTGTGGCGTTCTTTTGCACAGGCGAGTTGTTGCTTTCGGCCAGTCCAGTCGATGGTGTGGATTACTTCGACTCCGCTTGCAGTCCAGCCCTTGGGGGCTAAGTTGTCCATTTCGTAATCGAAGACTTTGTTTCCTTTAGAGTCGAAGACGAATGGTTTCTGGTGCTCGTTGTATCGAGATCGGCACCAGATGAAGATTTCGTCGGAGTTCTTTTTGAATTTACCGACGGCGGCGTTCTGGGGCTCCTGCTTTTTGAAGTGACTCCTCCAGATGGGGCCTGTGAGGGCTATTGCCTGGACCTGGTTTGCGCCTTCTTCGAGCATGACGAGTTCGAGGCCGGGCAGTTCGGGTCGGACGTCCGCGACGAAGACGCTGTCGGCGTGGTAGCGGCCTTCGATTGCGCGGGTGATTAGTTTGCCGGTGGGTGAGAGTATGGTTACGCCGAGGACTTCGTCTTTGCCGTCGCCGTCGAGGTCGGCGAGACGGGCCCCGTTGTGTGCGCAGGATACGAATCTGTCCGTTGTCCAGAGGGGTTTGCCGCCCTTGAGGAGCGTGTCGATGGCGTATGCAGCGAGGTGTTTTCCGGTGCGGTAGCCGGATTTGTTCGTGGCCTGGAGGAGGATATCGTTGTCTTTGCCTGTGCCGCGGAAGTCCGCGATCATTGCGAGTTCCCAGCGGGAGGCATCTTTGGGCAGTGGAGGTTTGACGGTGGATTCTTGTTTGCCGGTGGCGCCGTCTACTATGTGGAGCGCAGAGTCTCTTGTGAGGTAGATGACTTCGGTTTTGCCGTCGTTATCGACGTCCGCAGCGGCGGTTCCGGGACCGTGGTGGCCGGGCAGACCCTGGCTTTCGCTCTGGCCTCCTACGGCGATGTCAGTTTTCTTTATCCAGAGTTTTTTGCCGGAGTTGTCGTATACGGCGAGGTGGCCTCGGACGGTGACGAGGTAGTCCGGCTTCTTGTCGTTGTTGACGTCTGCGGCTATGATTCCGCCTGCGGAATCTTCCTGGTCGGGAGCGGGGATGTCGAGTTTGATGATTTCGGGGATGGGATTCGCGGCGTATGCGGTTATTATGGAGATTGATACCAGCGTTAGTATTATGAGGATCGATGTTCTTCTATTCATTGTGTATCCTCCTGGTTGAACTACATGGGCTGAAAGCCCATTCTGCCTTTTTGTGTGGAACCATCCCTTGCCTTGGGCAAAGGGCACCATCCTGTCTTGGGGCCGGTTACACTTCTACCCCGATATTTCCGACATGACTTCATTAGCAGTATTCCTGCACGCATTGACACTGTCTCTGACAACACTTCTGTATAATTGAAACCCTATAATACTAAAATCTCATTGAGATTTCAACAGTTTACCAAACGGGATCCGACGTTACTCCCTGGCAGCAGGTAAAGGTTGCCGATGCACGCGATTTATCATTTCTCGGCGATGAGACGTTCGACCTTGTGCTGACTCATCCGCCTTATATGAACATCATTAAATATTCGGCCGGCACGAGAGCGGGGGAGGACATTTCATGGATACGGTATAGCGGGGCTTTAAAATCGTAACCCGGCAATGAATTGCCGGGCTAAATATGTTTGGGGGAGCGTTTTTTTGGTTGGCTTATGCGGAGCGGTCGGCTATTATGTCGGCCTATGAAAAATATAATCGCAGACAGAACGAAGCTTATCGACGCCAGCGGGATTAGGAAGGTCTTCGTGCTGGGAGCATCGCTGGAAGATCCGGTGAACTTTTCGATAGGCCAGCCGGACTTCGATGTGCCGGAAGCATTAAAAGAAGAAGCAATTAAAGCCATCCGGACGGGGCAGAACAGCTATTCACAGACGGCCGGCGACGAGACGTTGAAAGAACGAATCGCCGAGCGCGTCCGCAACGAGTTCGGCTGGGAAAATCCCGCCGTGCTGGTAGTAAGCGGCGTAAGCGGGGGGCTGCTGCTGGCTTTTATGTCGCTTGTCAATCCCGGGGATGAAGTAATTGTGTCGGACCCTTACTTTGTAATGTACAAGCATTTAATCAATATCCTGGGCGGAAAGTGCGTCTTTGTCGACAGCTATCCCGATTTTGAGCTGCCGGTCGAGAAAATCGCCGGGGCCATCACGAGCAGGACCAAGATGATTATCCTCAATTCGCCCTGCAATCCGACCGGCATGGTTTACTCGGAAGACCAGGTCAAGGCCGTAGCCGAGATCGCAGCCGAAAAAGACATACTCGTGATGACCGATGAGATATACGAGAAATTCTGCTATGACGGCGAGTGCCCGAGCATAGCCAAACACTACGAAAAGAGCCTTGTGCTGCAGGGTTTCAGTAAGTCTCATGCGATGACCGGCTGGCGATTGGGATACGTCGCAGCTCACGAATCTCTCAAAGATGTCATCGAGCAGATGACTAAGATACAGCAATATACGTTTGTCTGTGCTCCGACGCCTTTTCAGAAGGCTGCGCTGGCCGCCCTGGATTATGACGTGAGCGACCTGGTCGATGCGTACAGGAAGAAAAGAGACCTGCTTTATGATGGCCTGAAGGACAAGTTCGAGTTGGTCAAGCCGGGAGGGGCGTTTTATGCGTTCATTAAAGCACCCGGGACGGCGGGGGCGACGGAATTCGTAGAGAAGGCAATCAAGAATAATGTGCTAATAATACCGGGTAACGTATTTAGTGAAAAAGATACGCATTTCAGAATAAGCTACGCGACCACGGATGATAAAATCCGGCAGGGGGTGGAAATTCTTCGAAAGCTTATTTAAACATATCCCAGGGAATTATTGTATGGCGACATCGTGTTTCCTGGTGAAAAATGCCTTGACGATGAATCTGGCATTATGTACAAGTGCCACACAGTTTCGTATTTCTAATTTCTCTGCATTTGAGACCGAACTGACTGGAATGGAAAGCGATTTTCAGAAGGGATAACATAGTGGGGCAATCCTATCAACCCGCAACAGTTTTCGCCGTAGTGGTACTGTTGGCCGTGGCTCTTTTCTGTTCGGCGACGGAACAATCGGATGAGTCGATTAATATTCCGCCGGGCATTGCTATCATGGCCGATGAGGCACAATCCCTGACGGAAGAGGAATTGGGAGCTTTCAGGTGGCTTGAGCAAAATGACTACGAAAAGGCCGACGCGTTAAGACAAGCTTTGGAAAATTTGCGACAGAAAGATGCCGAGAAGAACAGGCAAGACCAAATCAATCGTGCCCTGAAATGGATCGAGAAAGAAGGTCACGAAAAAGCCGGATTTTTAAGAGTGCTGCGTGAGCGAGACCCTGAACTGTTCGAAATGCAGCTCCAGGAAGTTATTGAGGCCGAGATTCAGGATACGCTTAGGCAACGCAACCGGGAGATGATCCGAACGATGATTTTCGGGACGATAGGGGGGTTGGGCCTGTTCCTTTTCGGCATGGGATTGATGTCGGACGGTCTGAAAAAGGTCGCCGGGCAGAAACTCAAAAACATTCTCGAATCAATGACCAGGAGACCGTGGGTGGCGTTCATTGTGGGTGCGGGCGTTACGGCGCTGATCCAATCCAGCTCGGCCACGACAGTCCTGGTGATAGGTTTCATCAATGCAGGTCTACTGACGCTTAAGCAGGCGATATGCGTGATCATAGGCACGAACGTAGGTACGACGGCGACGGCGTGGCTTGTTTCGATATCCGGTATTGGCACTCTGGAAATCACGATGTATGCACTGCCGGCGATAGGCCTGGGATTTCTCATGCAGATCGGGGGCAGGACGCGAAAGACGAAGAACATCGGCCAAATCATCCTTGGTTTCGGTATCCTTTTCGTTGGCATAAGCTTTATGAAGAACGCATTTGGCGGCCTGGAGAACAGCCCTGGTGCGCAGGCACTGTTCATGGCAGCGGCAAAAAAACCTATCTTGGCTATCCTGGCGGGAATGGCTGTGACGATGCTTATTCAAAGCAGCTCCGCGGCCGTTGCAAGCGTTCAGTTATTAGCTATGTCGGGGGCGTTCGGCGCCGACTTGGACGTGGCGCTTTACGTTTCAGTACCCTTTATCTTGGGGAGCAACATTGGTACCACCATAACAGCTCAGATCGCAGCGTTCCGGGCTAATCTGAATGCACGTCGCGCCGCCTGGGCTCATACAATGCTCAATGTGATTGGTGCGTTTATCTGTGTCTGGTTCATCGGTTGGATCTGCAGGGCGACTCATATCATCGCGCCGTGGGAACTCACACAGACGACTATAGCCGCATCCATAGCAATCGCACACACAACAATAAAGGTGTTCGAGGCAGTTTTCTTCCTGCCGCTGGCCGGGGTGCTGGAAAAAATGGTGGTCAGGCTCGTACCGGAGAAACCGGATGACCTTGTGGTCCAGCCAACGGCATTGGAACAACACCTGTTGGAAACGCCCGAGTTGGCTATAAACCAGGTAAGGCATGAGATAGTGCGAATGGCCCAGGTAGCCAAAAAGGCGGTTAATCAGGCCGTGGAGGGTCTTGTTGAGGACAACAGGAGAAAACTTGACATGGCGCGAACGACGGAGGATGTGACGGATAGTCTCCAATACGAGATCACCTCTTATATTGCTGCCTTATCGGCAAAGGAGATTTCCAATGAACTGTCGGCGGAACTGCCGGTGCTTCTACATACGATTAACGATCTCGAACGTGTCGGCGACCACGCCGTCAATATCGTGGAAATTGCCGAACGAAAAATCGAGCACAGGATTTCCTTCAGTGAGTCGGCGCTGGACGAGACAGCCCAACTGAAAGACCAGGCAGAGCTGATGTGTGATAATATCATAGCGGCACTGGAAGATAGCGACATAGAGCAGGCCAAAGCGGCCCTGGAGAAAGAGGATAACCTCAACAGAATGCAGGTGGATTTTCGCCGCAGTCATGTTCAGCGAATGAGTGAGGGCGTCTGTTCAGCCAATACAGGGCTGATTTTCATTGACTTGGTTGACAATGTTGAAAAGATCGGCGACCACCTGACTAATATCGCACAAGCAGTAATAGGAGGTCTGCAATGGGATGGGGTCGAATTGAAAGTTCCATTGAGTCCCGAACCGGGAGCCGACATAACATAGAATCTCATTTAGGATTAACCGATGGAAAACTACCTTGACCGGTGAAACGGAAAAAGCTAAAAGCAGTACAATTTGAAGGATATAAGTACATGAGTCCGAAATTGCACGAGAAGCTTAGAATCATGTACGTATGATATGCTATCACTATAAGGAACCTGTATGGAATACAAACAAATGATTCTCGGAACAATAGGGGGGTTGGGTCTATTCCTGTTCGGTATGGGATTGATGTCCGATGGGCTGAAAAAGGTCGCAGGCCAAAAGCTCAGGAAAATTGTTGAGTCAATGACTAAAAAGCCGCTTATTGCCTTTATGGTTGGCGCAGGCGTTACGGCACTGGTCCAATCCAGCTCGGCCACGACCGTCATGGTCATAGGTTTCGTGAATGCCGCGCTGCTTACACTCAAGCAGGCGATATGCGTAATAATTGGAACGAATGTCGGCACGACGGCAACGGCCTGGCTGGTTTCAATATCCGGCGTTGGCGCTCTTAAGATTACGATTTACGCTCTGCCGGCGGTGGGCGTGGGATTTCTCCTGATGACGCTGGGCAGGACGCGAAAGACAAAGAGTATAGGGCAAATAATGCTCGGGTTCGGAATATTATTTGTCGGCATCAATTTCATGAAAGATGCTTTTGAGCCGTTAGAGAGAAGCCCACGGGTGCAGGAACTTTTTATCTCGCTGGGTAACAAGCCTATACTGGCTATTTTGGCTGGCGCCATAGTGACAACGCTTCTTCAAAGCAGTTCAGCAGCCATTGCTATCGTCCAGTTGCTGGCAAGTGGTGGAGCTTTCGGGAACGATTGGCAAAAAGTCCTTGATGTTTCGATACCGTTTGTTTTGGGCAGCAATATTGGTACGACAATAACCGCTCAACTTGCAGCACTGCAGGCAAACTTGAATGCAAAACGCACAGCCTGGGCGCATACGATATTCAATGTCCTCGGTGTCGGCATAGCTTACCCTTTTGTTTATCTGGGCTTGTTCGGTGCTTTAGTTTACAAAATTTCTCCATGGGAACTTGGCCCTGCCACCATTGCGGCTAATATTGCCATTGCGCACACTATTTTCAATGTTGTTAATTCGGGTGTATTTTTGCCACTTGCCGGTGTACTGAAAGAAATCGTCGTGAAATTAGTGCCGGAAAGACCCGGCGATATAGCGGCCAAGCCGGTAATCCTTGAGGAACACCTTCTTGATACGCCGGTAATAGCGCTGGAACAGTCAAAACGCGAAATCATTCGCATGGCAAAAACGGCCAAAAGAGCCCTTGAAAATTGTCTCAGCGCAATTGTCAATAATGATAGAAAAACGCTTGAGTCGGTAAGACAAATAGAGGACTTCATCGATGAATTCCAGATCGCCATCACGACCTACCTTTCAGCACTATCACGCAGGCAGTTATCCGATGAGGTTTCTATCGAGCTGCCGGTGCTTTTGCATACGGTCAACGATCTTGAGCGTATTGGCGACCACGCCGTCAATGTCGTCGAAATTGCTGAACGAAAAATCGAAAAAAAGCTTTTATTCAGCGACTTGGCGCTGGCCGAGATCGGCCAATTGAGACATGAGGCAGAGCAAATGTTTGATCACGTCATAGAAGCTCTGGAGAAAAATGATATTGAGGTTGCCAAATTGGCTCTGGTCAATGAGAATAACATCAATCAGATGCAGATGGATTTCCGTCGAAGTCACGTCCAGCGCATGAGCGAGGGCATCTGCCTGGCGGAGACGGGCTTGATATTTATCGACCTGGTCGATAACGTTGAAAAAATCGGCGACCACCTCACAAATATCGCCCAGGCGATCATTGGCGGCCTGCAATGGGAGGGAGTCAAACCAAGAATTTCTCCCGATTCCTGACTATATACTTGCAACCGGGCAATTTGAATGTATAATTGGCCATATGGAGAGTTTATTTCGGATAATTGCGTTTGGTGTGCTGTGCCTGATTTTGCTCGCGGGGCTGAGTATTGCTGTTGAGCAAAACGGCGCCAGCACGGATTTGCCCGCCGTCAAGGCAGCGGTCATTGTCTGCAAGGGCATGATAGACGATGGATTGTATAAATCCATTCGGCGAAGGACCCAAATCGCACTTGATACCGATGTGGAATATATCGTCTATGAAATCAGCACTTACGGTGGGCTTCTGCAGTCTGCGGACGATATTTCCAAGTACTTCATACTCGATATAGGCAAAAAAGCCCACACGGTCGCCTACGTAACCACCGAAGCGATATCGGCCGGTGCGATGATAAGCGTCTCCTGCCGGGATATCATCATGCGCGAGAACACCACCATCGGCGATTGCGCTCCGATTGTGATGGGCGGCAAGCTTGAAGGTGTTGAGCGCGAAAAAGCCGAGAGCTTTACCCGCGCAGCCTTTGTGCGGGCAGCAGAAGCAAACGATTATCCGGCAGCGCTGCTAAAAGCGATGGTCACCATGCAGACAAAGGTTTACAGAGTAAAAAATCTGCAAACCGGCGAGAGCGAGTTCATCGAAGACAAACAACTGTCCGAAGATCCGAATAAATATGACCTGGAGGGCAAAGAGCTGATTGTTAAAGAAGATGAGATTTTGACGCTAACCGCTGCCAGGGCGTTCGAGTATGGAATTGCCAGAGCACAGGTCAAAGACCGGGCAGGGGCCCTTGAGTTCTTAGCCGAACGTGACGGCGTGACTTTCGCCGGCGAGCCGATGGTGCTCAAAACTCTCTGGTCGGAAGAGATGGTCCGGTGGCTGAACTCGCCGGCGGTGATGGCAGCGCTTGTAATGCTTGCCATGCTGGGAGTGTATATTGAATTTAACACGCCGGGCGTCGGACTGCCCGGCCTCGTAGCGGTGATATGCCTTGTAATAATCATCGGCAGCAAATACCTGGTGGGACTGGCAAACTGGGTGGAGGTGGCGTTATTTTTCGTGGGGATACTCCTGCTGTTAGTTGAGTTTTTTGTATTGCCCGGCTTTGGCATTGCGGGAATGATGGGAATAATTTGTGTCATGGTAGGCTTATTCGGCATGCTAATCAAGAATCCCCCCAACAGGGTCCCCTGGCCCGACAGTCCTGCAAACTGGGATGTATTCATAGATGGACTTATGGGATTGTCGTTCGGCTTTCTTGGATTCGTTGTCCTGGCGTGGATACTGACAAAGTACCTGCCTAAACTCCAATTCCTAAGCGGGTTGATTCTGGTGCCGGCAGTCGCAAAGCAGGGCACGGAAATGGAAATCAGTATGACAGCGCCGCCCGAACTTGAAACCATCGGCGTCAAAGTGGGTGACACCGGGCAGGTGGTTTCAACACTGAGACCGACCGGAAAAGCAAGATTCGGCGATGCAATCGTAGATGTCGTTGCCGAAGCCAAGTTCCTTGACAAAGGCACTCGGGTCGAGATAATAAAAATTCACGGCAACAGAGTTGTTGTCAAAGCAGTGAAAGAGCAATCATAGGAAGTAACGAATGGATTGGTGGCTTATTTTTGCCGTTTTTCTTTATTTTGCCTGTGCGGTTCTGATCGTCGCTGAAGTATTCGTACCAAGCGGCGGCCTGATCAGTATCTGCGCGATTGCCTGCCTGGTCGGCGGTATCGTGATATTTTTCCAATACAGTGTTACTGCCGGGTGGATCGGCATAGGTATCGCGGCTATAATGATTCCATCGGTGTTAGTTGTCGCTTACAGGATATTCCCAAAAACCAGGTTCGGCAAAAGCGTGACGCTCACGCCCCCGGAACGCCGGCAGGGCGATGCCATACCCGATACGGACAGGCTTAAAGAGCTGCTCGGCGCCGAAGGCGTTGTCCTTACAACGCTGAGACCGGTAGGAATGTGCGATTTCTCCGGGCAGAGAGTCGAGTGTGTCGCCGAGGGCGGATATGTTGACAAGGGCAAAAAGGTCAAGGTTATCTACGTGGAAAGCACGCAGTTGACTGTTCGTATAATCGAAGAGAGTTAATGAAAGGACAAGTATTATGTATAACTTAACAAGCACGATTCTGGCACAAACCGATCCGACAAAAGTTGTCGGAGTGGCGCTTTTGGTCGTAGTCATTCTTGTAGTGATTGTGGCCTTTCTGCTGTTCCTGAAGTTCTTCCGACTGTGGCTGCAAGCCAGACTCTCGCGAGCCGATGTCAAATTTTCCGAGCTGATTGGAATGTGGCTCAGGAGGGTCGATACGAGAACCATAGTTCTGAGCAAAATCACCGCGATCCAGGCAGGCCTTACCTTAACAACGCAGGATTTGGAAAGTCATTATTTGGCTGGTGGCCGGGTACCGAATGTCGTACGCGCATTGGTAGCCGCAAACAGGGCAAATATTGACTTGAGCCTGAAAACAGCTACGGCAATCGACCTGGCAGGCCGCGACATCCTCGAAGCGGTCCAGACAAGCGTCAATCCTAAGGTAATCGATTGCCCCGATCCTAAAAAGAGCAGAGGCACGATAGATGCAGTTGCTCAGGATGGTATTCAGTTGAAGGCAAAGGCGCGTGTTACTGTCCGGGCCAATATCGAAAGACTAATCGGCGGTGCCACTGAAGAAACTATTATCGCTCGCGTAGGCGAGGGAATTGTTACTACTATCGGCAGTGCGATAACATACAAGAGCGTCTTGGAAAATCCGGACGACATAT